>JBEBHM010000816.1:0-3751 GCA_040080875.1 Pirellula sp. | reverse complement strand
CGCATCGGTTTGCATGTAGCTGAGCAATGTCTTGCCAACATCGTCTGGCACAGAAAAAACTCTCCGTTCGTTGGTTGTCAGACTTGTCAGGGCGTCCGTCAATGACGACATGATGAGTCCTGTACAGTGGGCGGCGCTTTTGTCGTTCCCCTGCCTCAACTCATCAGCGATAGCAGGAATCGCGCCGCTCGGAGATCTGGATATGCATTTGGAAAGGTGGTAGTGCATCCCATCCAACGTCCACAAACTGTTTTTTGTGGCGGCGTTGTAAGTTACCGCTTCCGGAGAAGGCCAGCTGTCGGAGGAAGGGAACCCTGGTCGATTTTTGCTGGGTTCAAAATTTCGTAGTCTCTCGAAGAAAATGGACATGACCCTTTGAGAGTTTTCTGAAGGGATTTCCATTAGAGCGAATGCGTGAGCTGCAAATGCAAGTTTCGCGTCCGCCGTTGGATCATTAACGAGGTCTATTTCAAGAACCACGCGAACAAGCAAAGCTTGATGAATCGAACGCATTTCATCCGGTGACCGATTAGGGAATTTGATGAGGCTGAGAATAGCGTCGAACGGACGAGGATGATGCGTTCCCAAGTTCTCCATAACCACTCCGCTAGTGAAGTATCCCCGCTTAACATAGAATTCGCTAACCAACGCGCATTCCACCGGATGGCGACGGCAGAGATCGACCATCGCTGACTCAAGTTCGCTCACTGTGATGTCATTCGCTTGGCGTGCTAGTCCGATAATTAGCGGCGACAAATCTAGGTCGCTCCCCTCAAGCAAACGATATGTAGTAGACGCTGAAAAAGCGTCCATAACTGCGCCTGTTGTGGTCGATTCTTTCGCGGTCGTCAAGTTATCCATCGCCCACTTCACGAATTGAGGATCTAGCTTTAGATCTCGCCCAAGTGATTTGCTAATCGAAATCCTGACCCGAAAAGCCTTTTTCTTCGTCTCGGGAGACAATACCATTTCATGCAGGGTATTCTCGACAAGTTTGTCGAGTCTCTTCAGTAGGTTCTGGCTCCCATCCACTTTGGACATTTCGTCAAACAAAAATGTATCCATCGCCTTTCCTTGGTAGCTCAAAAATGGGCTTAGTAGACAAAGGCAAGCTGTCTTGCTTTGATTCGTGCCGTTTTCGAGCTCGTCTGCAATGGCGGCCAATCCAGCGTCCGGCAAACCTGAGCAAACCCTCGGGAAGTATCCTTCAAGAGCGTTCATGAACACTTCCGTTGATGAAAGCGGACGAGGTGCTACAGGTATTGAATTTGCTGAGCTTGATCCTCGTCCACCTGATCCTCGCCCAATTGTTCCTCTACCACCAGATCCTCGTTCAATTGAAGAGTTTCCTCCCAATCGTCGACTTGCTTGCAGGAAGTACCTCGCAGCAGTCCACTTCTCATCCGGCGCATCGACAAGGCTGCTTACGCCTTCCATCGCTAGCGCTAAAGTTTCAGCGCTCCGTTCGCGTTTTAGAACCTCGGTCCACTCGTCAAGAGATTTGTCCTGAAATGTTTTGGCGGCAAGCGTGGGACTACTCGCCGCAGATTGCGCTGACTCCGACGACTGCTTGAGTGATTCCGCTAACTGCTGCGGGTCCTTGCGAACCACCTTAGCGACCTGTCGATCACCTCGCGACAGAATGACTTGGTTGTTCTTTACCTCCATTCGGTCCGAGTCGATACCGGTTACCTCCACCACATATTTGCCACTTCGCAATTCAAGCATGGATGGTTGGCTGTGCGTGATCTCCAACTGCTCCACAACCTTGTCACCCTGGAATACTTTGACAGCGGCCATAGGTTCGTCTGTCTCAAGTACCAGCGTACCACGGTCCGTGGCGATAGTTACAAAGATACCTGCGGCGAATGCAAATGGAACGAGAGCAGCCGCGATCCACCACGGCCAACGGGAGTGAGGAGGCAGATTTGTTGCTGGGGCAGTAAACGGTGCAACGAAGGGCGTCAAAGCTAAATCGTCATTGGATTGCATGGCCGAACGTATAAGTTCTTTCGGCCCCGACTCTGCGCAAAACGGCTGCAAAAGCTCCGCAACCTCCAAAGCCGACTGAGGTCTCGTAGCAACGTTGGAACTGAGCATTCGGTCGACAATTCCGATCAAGTCGGCTGGCAAGTCACTTCGGCGCGACGCGATCGTCGGAGCTTCCGTTGTGCTGATTGCTTGTACCGTTCGAGCAAGATGGTCAGCAGAACCGTAAGGTGGCCTACCCGTAAGAAGCTTGCAGAGCGTCGCGCCCAGGCTATAGATGTCCGTGCGCCAGTCGACGTTCCTCGCATCGTCAAGCTGTTCTCTCGCCATAAAGGGCAAGGTACCCATCAGATGCCCTACGGTGGTGAGTCGCTCATCTGCCAGGAGTGGCGATTCGCCATCGAGCACCAAACCAAGGTCCAATATTTTTACTGTACCGTTGCGAGTCAAGAAGAGGTTGGATGGCTTAATGTCGCGATGGATCATGCCCGCTTGATGGATTGCACTCAATCCGAGCGCCCCTTGGCGTATGATTTCGCAAGCCGCTCTGACTGAGATATCGGGAATGCGATGAGCCACCCGATTGAGATCGAGGCCATCCTGATACTCCATAACCAAATAGTGCCATTGTTCTTCGTCCCCTGCATCCAATGCGCGGACGACATTGGGATGCTCGAGAGCAGCAATCGCAGTCATTTCACGATTGAAGCGATCAAGCCAACCTGTTCTGGCCAATTTGTCGCGAGGCAAGAGTTTGATCGCCACTTGACGTTTAAGGCGTTGATGTTCCGCCAGATAGACGGTTCCCATTCCGCCGGAACCTAGCGAACTGATCAGCCGGTATGGACCAAGCGTTTCTCGAGGCAGCAAGACTGCGGCATTCGAGGCGGATCGACAGCCGTCCGATTGGGATGCCTGGATGAGCAGATTGCCGACGACTGCCGAGCATTCTTGTTCCATATCGAATTTTCGTTCCGGGGAGGAATCCGAGAGCTGATCGATCCACGGCATTTTGGCGTGATTGGAGTTTCTTTCGGCTGCTTGGGTGCAGCGCTCGCAAGCTTCGATATGTTCGAGCGCGCCAGCAAACCGGTCCGTGGGCATTCGACCAGCCAACAGATCGGCTAGAGTGGCAGCGTCCAAGCATTTTTGTTGTTCCGCGATCATCGTTCATGCTTTCAGGTTGAAAGTCCGAAGTAATTTGCTCTACCATGCATATCGGAAACGTTGGACACTCCTACCGGGTGCAGGGTATCATCTTCTAATCATGTCGTCGATTCAAACGCCAAATTCCCCTTCTACATCGATTTCATTGCTCCAGCGAGCGAGCGGTGGTGAATCGAATGCATGGCAAAGGGTCGTCCAAATCTATGGCCCCTTGGTCTATAGTTGGGCCCGTCGAACCGGCCTTCAGCCACAGGAGGCTGCGGATGTGACTCAAGAAACTTTTTTGGCCGTGTACAAACGACTTCCTAGCTTCCGGTCCGATCGCCCTGGTTCCACCTTCCGAGGTTGGCTTAGGACCATCACCCAAAACAAGGCCGCCGATCTGATCCGCGAACGCATCCGCGAGCCGAAAGTGCATGATGGAACAGCCAACCTAATCGCCCTCGAATCGTTGTGCGCTCGCTCCGAACCGCTGAATCAGGACTCGTCATCCCTTTCGGAATCGTGCCACGACGAAGAATCTGACAAGCGGGTTGTCCTGCGGCGAATCCTCGCGATTCTTCGCGGCAACTTTGAAAAGAATACTTGGCAAGCC
>JBEBHM010000142.1:0-14046 GCA_040080875.1 Pirellula sp. | reverse complement strand
CAAACTCTAGACGTGAATCTAAGCGAAGTCATTCGTCATCTAAGCTATCGTCCATCCACAAAAGCGTCAGCGTCATATCGTAGTATTCGAGATACAGACTATCTTCCCAGATATCGACTTCGGGGCGGTTGTCAAAGCCTTCTAGCCACGCATAAGCGGGCACGCGAACCATGCGATGAGAGTCCCTATCTCGCTTCGCTAGTCGCTCTCCCGCTGCCGAGTCAGGCGACAATTTCCCAATTCGCATTCTGGGTGAACCATCATCTCGAAATGGCAAAAATCGCCTCATCGTCCAGCCATTGCTCAGAATGATCGCCACAGGCTCACGGGTGTACTGGTGATATTGAAAAGCTGTAGCCGTGAGACTTGTGGCAAAATCGTCAGCGATGCTCTGCAACTTTGCGATCGATGGTTCGCCGCGGCAATGGGGCTCGAAAAGCAGCTTGGGCATGAGGAACTCGGCGGCAAAGACATTCGCTTCGGCTTCTTCAGTGGCGTCGCTCCAGACGGTTAAGTCGGCTTTAGAGATGTCCTTATCGTGGATATCACGTGGGTGGAGGAAATAGTGTCCCAATTCGTGCGCCACAGTAAAACGGAATCTTCCTAAGTTGCGCTTCGAGGCAACGCGAATGATTCCTCCTTGATGTGTGGCTACTAGTCGGCCCTCACTACTGGTCAAACCGCCGACTCTGACACGGAGATTTCCTTCATGCCATGCGATTGACTCGACATCAATGTCAGCCGGGCTGCTGACGTAGAATTTCTCCAAGACTGATCGTGCTGTCGAGCGGCATTCATTCTCCCGCAAACGCGTTAACCTATTTGTTGCCATCCTCATTTCCTGAGATTTCTGCAATGTCTTGCAGCCACGAACGAAGGTCTTCATCCGAAAGTTCGGCGGTATCTTTGTTCCGACATCGAGCTAACGCCGCCTGTTTGTAGGTTTCGCCCATACTTCCATTTTGAAGAGTTGCAAAGGACATCATCAGTTCCTCTCGACTCATTTTCGCAACATCAGCGAAGAACGATGGAACGACGTGGACTATCTTCTGTTCCTCTTCTGCAAGCTCATGGAGGTGTTTTCGATACTGCTCTTGCATTACCTTGTTAGCACGTTTCAGGAAAGCGTCGGTGTTGATTCCGGCTTTGCGAAGGTCAGCGGCCATCTCCTCCGATGATTGTCCTTCCATCTCCGCCAGTATGTCTTCAAGGTCGGATAGTCTGTCTCGATTATTCATTAGTTGGAACCTCAGCCTTCGCTAGCCGTTCGGCGATACTTGGGTACGTGGATTGTAATTCACGCAAGATCTGGTAAGTGCGTTCAATGGGTAATTCAGTCAGTTCAGATACATCGCTGGGCTTTAAAACACCTTCCTCGAACGCCATCAGTACCAGCTCATGCTCATCTTTTCCTTTTATCTTTGGATGTTGTCGAAGGAACAAAATAGCTTTCTCAAATAGGTCGTCAATTATCGTTCGATAGCCTCGTTCATCAGCGTCGGCAAGTGCGAGTTCATCCGCGCGAGCTAAGGCAACTTCATCAGATCGCGTGACGCCAGAATCAGAAAGCCGACTCAGATTTGACAATTTTCGACGCACAATATTCCTAAGTTGTGTGGTGATTTTTATGTCCTGCCGTACCTTGCTTGGGGACTCCCACAACTCCGCAATAGCATCAATTACCAAGTCTTCGAGCATTTGCCCGCCTGGAAGCGATGTGTTTTCATTCCAGCCGTATCGAGCCGCCAAGATACGTGTTGTCTTGTATGTGCGAAGGGATATCGCATCCCAATCCTGGTTGCGAAGCTGGTCAAGTGATTCTTTATCCATGAACTGGAGCTCTCCCACATACCTAGGCTGTCGAGTTAGAGAAAATTGGGAATCTTTTTTGGAAAGTTCCCTAATTTCATCTCGTTCATCAGCCTAAGGGAGTGAAGGCCAGACGTTTGGCTTTTGTTTTCCGAAACTCCCTTTCAAGGATTATCGCATGTTACAGTCAAGTGAGAAAGCGGCAATGTCAGAGTCGCACGACCGGTACAATACAGCCGATCCAAAATTCGGTGCGGTCGTCGACGATGTTCCCTATCCCGTCCCGCGTCAAAAGCTACTGGTTTCAATTTTGAAATCACAAGCCGGCGTTGGTGATGACGTCGTTCTGGTCCGCGACCACAACTCTCCTCTAGATGTAATTTTGGACGACGATCAGCTCGTCGATCTCGCCAATGGAAACGTGTTCTACACGCTATCCAAGTGCGATGTACAACCGCGTGGCCACTGCAGTTCGCCTCCAAAATTGGCGTACTTTGTGGATGACGCATTTGAAGTCACCACGAATTCATACCAAACAGAAGTGACACTAAAGCAATTATTCGCGCTTGCGGAACAAGTGCGTTTGGTTCGGGACCTTAAATCACCGAACGATGTTGTGATCGATTACGCCGAAGCCGTGCCATTCGAGGTTGGCCCTGTATTCATTACTCGCAAGGTGCAATCGAAGCTTCGCATTACTGTAAATCACCGACCCTTTACCGAGGATGATGGCGTCAAAGAACGTATGTCAGGATTGGCGATCGCTGCCTTGGTGTATCCCGAAGATCCTGGGCAGACCAAAGTCCAACTTGGAGAACGCGTTATTGGACTTACTGAGGAAATTGATATTCGTGGCTGCGAGAGCTTCGAGGTCGTAAGGTGCGACGTCAAAGGGGGCTACGAGCTTAGCCGCGTTCAGCGTGAAGTTGAAATTCTTCGTGCTGGTGGCGCATCGGTTTCGATTATCGAGTCTCCGACGCCAGTTGTTGTATATCACAAACTACGCACTTGCTCTGGGTGCGAACCCAGTCATACCGACGTGCTGGTTCCGATTCCTAGTGGCTATCCGAGCGAAATCGACTGGGCCTACCTGCCAATAGAGTCGCCGTTAATCGGCAGAGTTCAGGGAAGCCCGCAAGAGCACCGAATTGAGGCGATCGGCACTACGTGGCGTCAAATTAGCTACCACCCACATCGGGGCGGCGGCGCGCCACCTTTCAATCCGACCAAGCATGGATTTCACACTTACCTGTCGGAGGTGCTGTCGTGGCTTCACAAAGTTTAGTAAATGCCATTTCGTTGGCCGACGATGGACGCGAAGCCATTTTGCGGATACGCGTTAATGACCGATCGAAACTTGAAAAGCACTTGTTTCAACGCTATCCAGACCGTGAGTGGGGAACGTTCTTCAAGTTTGGTTTTTCCCGGACCTCGTGGGGACTGGCCCTCAGCTTCGTTGAGCCGATCTTGCCATTGCCCGGTGACTTGATGCGCCAAACGGAAATAACGGAATTTGCGCCGCAGTACAACTTGCGGGCATTCCGTTTGGGGCACAACGACGGAATCGCCATCGGCGTTGCCCATTCGCATCCAGCTGGATTTATGACTCGTCCAAGCAAATTGGATGACGACATGGATGGATACTTCGGAAAGGAGTTGATGCATTATACCGAGGGGAAGCCTTATTGCAGCATCATCTTCCAACGGAATGAACGATTCGGATTTACATTCTCGGGTCGAGTTTTCGATCGCGGCGAGTGGTTGCCAGTAAGGACAATGTTCACAATCGGAGACACCATAGAACGTGAAACCTCCGAATTATGTCAAGGACAGACCGCCGACGCTGTTACCTACGGCGAGGAATCCACTACGGAGCGGCTTACGGAGCTTCTGGGGGAACGCTCGGCCAAACGACTACGAACTGCACGCATTGGCATTATTGGCAATAGCGGCACTGGTACCCCTGTGGGCAACACGTTGGCCCGCGCAGGCGTTGGAGCGTTTGTAACGGTCGATCCCCAGCGTATTTCGCCTTCGAACCACGAGCGCACTCAAAGCTCTGTGTGCGACGACTTCGCCTGCGAGCCACTGCCTTACAAAGCCGCGTTGATGAAGCGAATGATACTTTCAATCAATCCAAATTGTGATGTTTCCGCCTATGTCGGAAACGCCTTGCAGTCCAACGTGATTGACGATCTGTTGCGTTGTGACTTAGTCATCGGATGCACCGATACCGTTCATGGACGTGTACTGCTGAGTGACTTAGCGAAGCACTTTCTGTTGCCTTCGATTGACATTGCTGTCGACATGGAAGGTCGATCGGGAAAGCTAACCTCGCAACTTGTTCAATTCACGCGGTACAGTCCAAATGGACCATGTGCATTCTGTTACGACTTAATCAACGCCTCGGATATGGCCGCCGAACTCATGACGGACGAGGAACGAGCTATGAGACAGTCAGAGGCGAATGCCGCTGTCGCCCGAGGTGACTCGCCAGATCCGTATTGGCGTAGCGAACGTCAAATTCACACGGTAGGTTACTTGACCTCCGCCGCTGGCGCACTGGCCGCGGGATACGCAGAAGGCTGGCTGACAGGTGCATTCGATATGCCGCACAACGCCTTCCAATTTGATATTGGACAACCACAATTTGGCATGATCCCAGTTCGAGTTGGCGCCAACGGTTGTACATGTGATGCTCGATTGGGATGGGGAGATTTGGCGAAGGAATATCGAAACGTTGCTAGACCGAAGCACTGGCGCACCCGGGCTGTACTTTTGCCTTAATTATGCGAAAGCTCGATCGGTTACGGGTGCCCTCACTGAGCTGCTAATTCTTTAGACTTGCTACGATTGCGGCGAATTGGTCGAGGGCGTCTTGTGCAGGTCTACGATGATCTCGTCGGCAAAGACGTCGTTGCTCAAACGCGACAAAGTCAATTTGGACATGTTCCGGATCAAGGACGAAATCAAAGATATTGACGTACCAGTCACTATCGTATTGGCATGAATTGGCCTAATCGATGAATTGGCATCCGATGAACTTTTCCGCTATGAACTTTGCAATGATCTTTAGTCCCGACGGGCCAGCTGCGGTTGGGACGACGGCCAAGAAGTGAGGATTTGTGATTGTTCCGGTTGAGTCAATGATTAAATCGAATTGCGAGAAAAACGGACCGCTGACCCGAACGATAGCGAGGTAACGTGCCGGTGCGATTTTGCGACTGATGCGCTCGATATGCCCCGCATCAATACCGTTGGACTCGACAATGAGTTCTTCAATGTACTTGTGCCCTCGCAAGACTCTAACGTCGAAGCCGATTGGGCCGGGCTGCACTGGGAACTTGCCATCAATGAACTGTCGGTGCAGTCCCAATAAAATGGGAACAAGCGAAGATGATAGTTGTTCGATGTTTGCGAATGACAACCGTATCTTAGGATGCATTGGAACAAGGATATAGAGCAGCTCCCAATCCTCGACACTTGTGCTGCCCCGAAGTCCGATTTTCAATCCGAGTGATTCGCTGGGATTTGCAGGGACGTCGTAAGTGCAGCGAAGATTTGGCCCTAGACGATCATCGTGTATGTATAGGCCCGTTACGGCGTGCTCATGGAAGTGCACGTCTGCCGGTGCCGAGAGGTCCAATTCTTTCAAGCCAACAGCAACAACTGCGTGACCACCAAACGTCTTGCTATGGATTGCGAGAACAGGAGCAAACCCAGAGAGAATCGCGGCACGCAAGATGTATCTCGCTTGGGCATGCCGACCCAGTACGCGAAATAAATTAGGTGAAGCGCCGCTTGCTTGTACCGCATTGCACATTTGCCCCACGTCCAGACCCTCGGATGGCATCGGGCGACCGCTCGGCAACGAATACTGAGTCGCTAGTTGCGTGATCTGTACGGGAGTCATTGCTGCAATTGGTTCCGCATCCGAAGTCTTTTGCAATGCTGACCAAAGCGCCGTCGTAGCACACGCACTGACGCCGATGTCTTGCTGCTGAAAAGCCAGCCCGTTGACCGTCAATTCACAACCGTGGAAGTGTGTAACATAGTCTCTCGTACAAGTGAAACGACGGTGATAGTTTCCACTGGCCGGAGTTGAAGGAAAGCACTTCATGACAGTCCGACCCACAGGCGTGCCGTTAAGTGGCTTGATGACCGAGAAGCCGAGATAATAATCGCTTGACAGTTGCTTGCAAGCTTCACGATATGCAGAAATGCCAGAGGCTTCCCCCACCTTGATCGCATCGTTCAATGCTTGGCCTATTATTCCGACATCGCCCTTAAAGAAATGAACTCGACGACATGAGTTGGGATAGGGGAATAGGTTTTTAGAATAAAAGGCGCTGTGGTCCTCAATGTAGTCGCGGTCTATGTATGGCGACTCAATGGCTAAACACCCGCATTCGAGATCGCTTGCATATCGTTCTAGATAGCGGAGTTGAACAAATGACTCAGCGTCAATCCGCAACGGAACTGGTTTCAACCCCAAAGCGACCTTGAGGCAATCAGGAGAGCCAAATGAATGCCAATCGACCTTGGGTGCTAATGACATCAGATTCGGCACGTCTATCGAGTAGCATTGATACGAAACGCAAAGTCCTTTGCATCGAGTCGCTCGATTGCTGCGGCTTCATTCGCGATCATTTCAGCGCGAGGCTGAAATTCTAGCCGAGCTTCTTCAAAGCGCACACGCTCAACGGAATCAGGCACGTCCCAGTTCCTCATGACGCTCTCAATATTTGATTCCAAAACGTCAGACAATTTATCCTCTGAATCGATTGAAGGTTGCATTGGTGGCCGAACTGTAAAAAGAGTGATGAGATCCCATCGCCTTCACTACCGTCCGTGTTCGTTCGCCTTAGTTGACTTGATTGACTGCGGAAAACCGCTTCAAGCAACTAAAACTGCACATATTGGACCAAATGCTATCGCAACGCGACAGGAACTTCAAGAAGGCGTCTCGTCGGAGGCTAATACCATTTTTCGGCGATTCACGGCAAGACGGCTCCAGCGCGGACGTTGTTTGCTTAAAAGGCAAAGGCTGCAGACCTCCAGTCTTTTTCCATTTTCGCGACTCAGTAAATCGCTTCGCAGCCTGAGCTTTTCCGGTTGTTGTGAGCCCAATAGTGTTACCTCCGGTCGTTTTGCGGGGCGGAAACCTTAAGTGCCAAATCCTACGAGAACGCGTGGGTTTGGAGCCTTGTACGCTGAATTCCACGCTTGAAGCCCGATTTGGCGGCATTAAACCCAAATTTGGTCAGATCGATTGTGCTGGTTTGCGTGATCAAAAAATTCCCAAATCCTAGAAAGGGTGACCAAACGTGTCACTGCGATATGAATGATAGCGTTTGCGATTGGCAGTGGTTTGGTCTGGATGGAATCACGAAGGACAACGGTCATGGACTGATGGATGGGATGCCCATATCAGGAACTGCGCTCGGTGGAAACCGATTAGACCAACCACTGCCAATCGCTTTATCTCGTCAGCCGGTTGGATCGATTGACGTTTTTATCAATGAAGGATTGCTATGCGTTTGTAACTTTTTCTAGGCAGACAACATGACCTCTGTTCGACTTCCGCGTCTATCACGCCCAAGCGATTGTTCGAATTGCTCCAACCTTACTCCGACTTCTTTGCAAGTGGGTCCGTACGCATCGAGTCACCTGATTCGATCGATTTCCAAGCGGTCACGGACACGCTTGATCCACTCAGAGAATTCGAATTCGACGCGTTGGCACTTGGCGATATCGAAGGTGTGCGAAGTGTACGCATGGTTGAGCTGTGGCTCGGCGATCCAGACTCTCGGTATGGCGTTATCACCATTCGAAAAGGTGACGATCCATTCGATCCTCCTAGCGACTCAGGAGGGGCGTGTCCTGTGCATTTCGTCCGGCTATTTAACTCGCTCCGGTCACCCCAAATCGGAGCGACCTGGATTAGGCAAAAGACAATTCGATTGATGAATGCTCTGCATTTGTGGTGAGAATGCGTGATTGACGTGCAGCAGCAGGAACGCAGTGATTCGAACACTGTCCATCGGCTTTGGAGACCGAATGATGATTGCTCTAAGTCTTGTTTCTGCAGTGGTTTGCTGTTCGGCACATCCACTCTGGGAGTAAATGGGGAGTATCTCGCTGGCCAATCTTGTCCCTGCTTGACGCTAGTTGACGACACTGAATTGCAACATGTGGTTCGTTCGTGGAGGCAATTGCCGGAACACATACGGTCAACCGCTCGAAAATTCCAGGTGGCGGTAGCTAGGTTTTCTGTACTTCAATGCTCATGAATGCAACTTCATCTCGCTTTCTTCGGGCGTCGGCAAAATCTTCCGTTAGGCGACCGACTGAATGGCACTTCCCGACCCTGTTGTCGACTTTCTCGACTCAATCTGTAAGGCCGACGAGGATCCGGTGTCGTTCCACACAATACGGTTCTCTCAAGCAACTGAGATCGCATCCGTGTCAGCGACAACTGATTTCATCTATTCCCAGTTGATTCTAGGTTTTCTCCTTCTGCGTATTCGGAGTCTTCCGTGGTCGACTATTCATCCTTCAATGCAACAAGTGGCAGTTCAAATGCTGCAGCTTCGTGATCGTTGCGGACTACAAGTATTCTGCCAGCCAGGGTCGGATAGTTCCACGTCTTGCCATCCAACGCTGGAATCTTCGACAATTCGCGGTGCTCTGCGGGATCAGCAGCCACCACCACCACTTCGCCTGACTCGGCTTGGATCAGCAGATTCGTACCGACCAAGAGCAATTTGCCGTGTCCGTATCGGCCTCGTTTCCATTGTCGCTCCCCGCTGGCTAACGACAGGCAAGTTAGCAGTCCGTTGTCCAATCCGTAGATGTGATCGTTCGATACAACGAAATTCGACAACTTGGACTTCAGTTGATGCGATGACCAAACGACTGTGGTAGTCCAGATGCCTTCGCGACACTCTACGTTCAACAATGCGGTTCCCCGGTCGTACCCAGAAGAGATTAGAATCTTGGAAGCGGATTCCACTTCGCCGGATATTGTACCTCGGTCGACAACAATGGGCTGTGCAACATTGACTTTCGATTCCCCTTGAGTAATCCAGGGGTGAAGCCACAACTCAGTCCCATCCAACCCGTAGGATCGAAGCCCTTCGCCATTAAAACTAAGTATCTGTCGGATTCCTGAAAGCTCGACCAGCGACGGCGACGCATACGAAGCTTCGTCACTGCCGCATTGCCAAAGCTCTTCGCCGTTCTCCAATGAAAAGCACATCGCGGATGCGTTGGTCCCCGCACCAGGCGTGACGACAACCTTGTTGTCGTACACCAATGGCGAACCAGCCATGCCGAATAACAAATTTTGAGATTCTGCATTCTCGAAAACCGAACGTCGCCAAACGACCTGTCCAGAACGTAGTTCCAAACAAGTGAGGACGCCTGTGGCTCCCAGGCTCACCACCTTGTCACCTGCGATGGAAGGTGTGGTGCGAGGACCATCACCATATTGATTCTGGAATCGCGTCTCTTCTGCATGGTGCCATAGCTCTTCGCCAGTTCGGACGTTGTAACAGACGACGCATTCCTCGGCATCTCGTTGCTCCAAACTGATGGCCCATTTTCCTTGCACAGCAATACTGGACCAGCCGAATCCGACGGGGTGCCGCCATAGCAATTTCGGTGGATCAATTTCCCATTGGGTGTCAAGTTCTACATTCGGGATTCGCCCGTCTCGCTCGGGCCCCAAAAGACAACCAACGGCAACATCGATGCTTGGCGAGGCGTCCACTGTGAGGGCGTCGACTGTATGGGCGTCCGGTGCGGTTGATTTTTTGGAGGTTAAGTATTCTTTGATTTGCTGTTCGGCTGTCGGTTTCCATCGCCATGTCCATCTTGGCGTCCGATCGCCGTAGTAGCCTTCGACGCGTATGACTCGCGAGAGTGTTAGCAGCATGAGCAGGATTGCGACGGATAAGCCCGCGACAGTTCTCGCTCGCAGTCGAAAATACAGAATGGACACTACGCAAGCCAATGCAATGATTGCACCTGTTGCGATCCACCACAACAAGCCGTCAAGTCCGATCAAGAAAAACCAACCGGTGTCTTCTTGCAACCAACGGGCGACCACCACGACAGCGCTCAGGCATAAACCGAGTCCCAAGGGCAGAACAAAGAAACACCACCGAGGGATCGAGGCATTCTCGCGAGACTCATTCGACGGCACAGTATCCCCTCCACTAAAATGCAACTATTCAATCTGTCAAACGTATACTCCAATCGTGGATCTTGAGGCGACTACGTATGCAAGACGATCGTAATAGATGCGTGAATATGACATACTCAAGTCAGTCTTCGCGAGTTTATGGGTCGTCTCGCTTGGAACGGTTGTTTCGATTGTTCAGGTTGATTCGATTGGATCACCCCAGGTCACGTCGGTGCGATGCAATTTTTTCGGTTCGGTTGTTTTGGCAGATGGACTTGGCCATTCTTCGAATAGAGTCAGTGCAACTGGCGTAGTGGATCTTGTTAAAGATCCCGATGCTGCAGGATCGTAACAAGATCCACTACCCCCCAAAAAAGGTCTGAAGACACATAACGCATTTCCGTTCAAAAGTAGTTTGTGACTATGCCGCCACCATTGCCCAACTATTGCAATCAAGAAGCCTACGAACAGTTTGTGGAATGCTTGGAGTCGCTTGAGACGAACGAGTCATTGCTCTATGGGGCGATCGCAATCTCGAGGCATTTTCTGGACGGATCGCGGTGCGAATCGGTGCCTTGGAATTTAGCTGCGATCTCGGATGCGGTATTGGAGCGAGTTCGCGGACGATCGCCGGAAGCCTTATTGGCCCATCTCCATGATGTATTCTTCGATGAATACGGCTTCGAGGGAAACAGCGCGAACTACTATGATCTCGAGAATAGTCTGGTGCCCGAAGTGATGGAATCGCGGCTTGGGCTGCCCATTACCTTAACGCTTCTCTACAAGCTCGTTGCCGAAGAAATCGGGCTGCGAGTCGACGGAATCAATAGTCCCGGGCATTTTCTAGCCAGAGTCCATTTGTCCAACACCGAGTCGATGCTTGTCGACCCCTTCAGCAAGGGACGCATTTTGACCAAGGCAGAGTCGGTCGAACTGATCACCGGTATCGCAGGAGCAGACGCCTCAACATTTGGGGAGTACTTACCTGTTTGCACCCATCGCCAATGGCTTGCTCGCATTCTTAACAATCTGCAGTCTCTATTGCTAAACCAATCCCGCTTCGACGACGTATCGGCAATGCGAGAACTGCTTGTCGCATTGATCGAACCGTAAACAATACCGATGTGGCATTGGCTTTCAGCCTGTGAAAACGCACGGTCGTCGGTTACGATTTGCGGAAAGCATATTTCCGCATTCCCGACTTCGTTAGGCCGCAAACATTGACTTCCGCACAACCTAGCCCTTCGCAATCCCCTAAGAAGTTCGACGAGCTCGAATCGCTTTTGTTGGGCGATGATGTGCGTGCAGCCTTGGACAAGTTATTGGAGGTTGCCGGCGACGATGATCTTCGGAAAATCCTTGTCGCGCAGTTGGTACCCTTGATGGTCCAGTTTCCGCATGTCGCACGAGGCATCGAGCCGCTACATCGATTCGTTTGCAATACGCGGACGCCCGCGAATTTTTTTGTATTTCTTGACCGAGACCGCGATGCACTGCCATCTTTGTTGCAAATGCTGGCCATGGACTCGCCCGCAGTTGAATGGTTGGTCGACGATCCAGACAGTTTCGATTGGCTTCGACTGAGTGCTGGTCAAGCGGTCGACGGAGAACATCTCAAGGACACGCTACTGAACGAGCTCCAGCATCTGGATGAGGAGCCGCAGATTCTAGCAAGCATGAGTCGCTTTCGAAAACGTGAGACGTTGCGAGTTATTTGCGCGGTCAGTTTGCATGAGATGCCGTTGGATATAGCCAGTCAACAGTTAAGCTGGATTGCGGACGCGGGAGTTACCGGCGCATTGTTCGCAGCGAAAGCCGAGTGCTTGCGAGAACGCCGTCGGCCCAAAACCGCCAACGCAATCGAAAACGCAACGGACTATTTATTGATCCTCGGAATCGGTGCTCTCGGTGGCCAAGAAATGGAACTCGGCAGCAGTTTGGACCTGATTCTGCTGATGGATGCTGAGCCGATCGAACAACAAGGGCCCTACGCTCACGATGAAATCCAACGAACGGTAGCCAGGGCTATCGAGTTGATCAGGCATCCACAGGGACTGGGTTATGTCGTCAACTTTCGGCTCAACGAATTGCGCAATAGCGAGAGTGGATCGATCGTTCTCGAAGACGATCGCAAGTGGTTGCAGGTCTTGGAAAACCAAGGCCGCACGTGGGTGCGATTGGCGTTGATGAAATGCAGGTACATTGCTGGTAGCCCCGTGATGGCAAATCGATTTCTCGAGGAATTGCCAACGCTCGTATATCGTCGCTACTTAACTCGGGCGGACATCGCGGGTATTGGTGCGGTGAAGCGCAAGTTAGATCGCGAGTGGAGGGATCTTGAACCGAACGAATCGCAAAGCGTTTCCATCGATACCGTCCTTTGTTGGAAGCACGAAATAGAGTCTCTCGTCGAGTTCATGCAATTGGTCTACGGAGGCGAACTCAAGCAAATTCGCGTGGCTAATTCTGTTCAAGCCATCGACGCACTTGCACAGTGCGGATGCCTCACCGAGCATGAACGGTCTCTGCTGCGACAAGCTTACGACCGATTTGCCAATGTCATCTTTGAATTTCAGCAGCAACACGCCTTGGGTATCTCGCGCGAGACCCGAGACCTCGTAGCGTTGCCCGAGTCTCATGAACTGGCTGAATCCTGGTCCAAGGTTCAGCAGATTCGCGATCACTTCAAGAGCGAAGTCTTTACCGACAATGAGCAAGTTGGCGAAGAATCGGACTTGGTGCTCGACCCACACCCAAAACCCGAGTGGATTAACCGGATCTTGTCGGCGCGAGGCTTTCGACGCACGCACGAGGCATACCAAAACCTCAAGGAACTTTCTGAAGAGGAAGTTACCATGCTGTCGACTCAACGCTGTCGGCATTTCCTCTCGATCATCGCCCCAAAGCTGCTCGCCAAAATTGCACTTACTCCAGATCCAGACCTAACCCTCGATAACTTGACCGCCAGTTGCCGATCCCTAGGTGGCAAAGGAGTTCTCTGGGAACTCTTTAGTGCGCACGAGCCATCGCTCGATTTGTACATTCGGCTTTGTGGTGCCAGCCCCTATTTGATTGGCTTGCTCACGAGCAACCCCGGAATGATCGACGAGCTGCTCGATTCCTTGATGTTGAATCGACTTCCCAACAATCAACAGCTCGGGTTCATGCTCCACGAGCTATGCCGAGGAGCCGAAGACATCGAGCCGATCGTCCACTCGTTTAAGAACGCTCGCCACCTCAACGTCGGTGCACGCGACATCCTAGGCAAGGAAAGTATTGCCGATACGCATCGTGCTTTGTCGGACATTGCTGAAGTATGTTTGCAACAAGTGGTCGACGCGCAGTACAGTCGGTTGGCGAAACGGTTCGGAGTTCCAACGGACAAAGCCGGCGACGTCTGCCGCTTTTCGTTGGTGGCATTGGGCAAGCTGGGGGCGCGCGAACCAAACTACCATAGCGACGTCACGCTGCTTTTACTTTACGATTCGCCGGGAGTGACGCGACCTCTCGGGGCAGTTCGACATCATGAACCAATTTCGGCCGAATTTTTCTTTCATCAATTAGCGCAGAAAATCGCTCAGTCAGTCAATCGTGTTGGGCGAAGCGGCCGACTTTACGAAACCAAAAACTGGATCGTATCCCCCGAACGCGACGCTAGCCTTGTTTGGCAGATCGACGAATTTCGCAAGTATCTCATCGAAGCGCCGAATCTGGCCCACTCACGACAACAGCTGTGCAATGCACGTTGCATCCTTGGTGATCCAACGATCCAACGAACCATTCAAAAGACGATTCGCAATATTCTCTTGGAGCGAACTTGGACGCTTGAGGATGACCGCAACGCTCTGAAGATTCGGGCCGAATTACAAGAAACGGCGGGCGCAAACAACCTAAAACGGGGCCAAGGTGGCACGCTCGACGTCGAGTACATCACACAGCTTCTGATTTTGCGAAACGTTCATGAGTTTCCAGATATCTTAGTTCCCGGAACGTTGGAGCAAATCGAACGATTGCGATCGGCAAATCTGATGGACTCTGGCGACGCAGAC
>JBEBHM010000815.1:0-3752 GCA_040080875.1 Pirellula sp. | reverse complement strand
CGCAACCGAAGCTGGCGGTCTTCTTCGTTTTCAGGTAACCAACTCATCCAATCAAGGAGTTGCTATCCAAGCTCCTATAGCACAGGGGGAGTTCATCCACGTCGCAGCCACCCTTGACGACGCGACTGGCATCATGAAGCTCTATGAAAACGGAACTCTGGTAGCTCAAACAACGACGACCGTCCGACCATTTGGCGACCTCGACCCTGCTAGCAATCCCGGCATCGGTATCGGAAATCATGGTGGATACCCAGCAACGCCTCACAACTTCCCCTTCAGCGGATTGATCGACGAACTCAAGGTCTACGACCAAGCTCTTACTGCAAGCGAAGTCCTTTCGATCTACAACGCTACACCATCCGGTGCTCCAAGCCTCTCGATCAGCGATGTTGTCACCGTCGAAGGCGATATCCACTTTGGCACGTATCTTGGCGATTTGGTCAGTCAAGCTGGCAGCGGCGGTCTCAATCGATCGACCGGAATGACGTATGGTCCAGATGGCAATCTGTATGTGGGTAGCCTCAATACAAGCGAAGTCTTGCGATACAATGCCACGACGGGTGCATTCATGGGATCGTTCATCGCCAGCGGAAGCGGTGGGTTGTCTGCACCGGCTGTCGATGGATTGCATTTTCGCCCCGATGGTAAGCTCTATATTTTGTCGAGAGACACCAGCAGCGTTCTGCGATTTGATGCCAACACGGGCGCTTTCCTCAACGTCTTCATCCCTTCGGGAACCGGCGGGCTCTCAACTCCCAAAGGAGTGGTCTTCGGTCCGGACGGCAATCTCTATATCAGCAGTGCCAACCAAGTCCTTCGTTTCAGCGGTACTAGCGGTGCATTCCTCGGTGTATTTGTGGCATCGGGCAGTGGCGGACTTGTTGACGCACGCAGTCTCGCCTTTGGGCCGGATGGCAACCTTTATGTCTCAAGCGTCACCAACAATTCGGTGCTTCGATACAACGGCACAACAGGAGCCTTCCTCAACGCATTCGTACCGACAAGCAGCGGAGGGCTCGTTCAACCAGGGAGCTTGCTATTTCAGAATGGTAGCCTCTATGTAGCCAGCCAAAGTACCAATCAAGTCATGCGATACGAATCGACTTCCGGTCAGTTCTTGGACGCAATCGATGTTCCCAATAGCGGAAACCTCGATCGACCCATTGGCTTGTTGTTGGATACAACGGGCAACTTGCTCGTCGGTTCCTACGACAAGATCGCTCGCTACGGAACCGTCCAGGGAACATCCATCAAGGTCAGCCTTTCTTCACCTCGCCCACAGACTATTTCTGTCAACTACGCAACGGCCAATGGCAGTGCGCTCTCTGGAAGCGATTACTCGAGCGTAAGCGGGACACTCACGTTCTCGCCCGGAGACATCGTCAAGTCGATCTTTGTACCAATCCTGGACGTGCGTCGTGCAGATTAGATTTATGGGTTGAGCCGCAGGCGCTAGCAGCGTTTTTAGTCGCAAATCATGGTATCGCGGCTAGCGCTCGCGGCTCAAGACAACCCCAATTATTAATCTGGACGACGCATGAGCGTCTTTCGGCTAATAATAAATTCACCAGTGATTCTTCCGGGCTAGCGCTTTTCTCCCTTCTTGAGCTCCGCGTTCGCAGCTGCCTCTTCGGCAACTTGGCTCTTTCGCAATTCTTCCTGAGCCGCGACCTCTTTCCTGGCTGCGTCTTCCGATTGATATGAAGGACCACAACCCACCAAAAAAACACCGAGGATAGCAATCATTGCCGAATTTTTCCTAAACTGCGCTCTAGGCACCATTGATGATGCTCCTTTCTTCTATGTTCAAGTTACCCATTTTAGGATCGAACTTAATTCGTGATTGGTCGCCGAGTAAACCGCGTCGCGGAGCGACGCGCGTACAATTGCGATACTAGTTCGCATTGCCTTCGATCGACCTTGGCTTAGGCACGGGTATCGTCTCAAGTATTTTTGCGAAACGAGCGCGAGCCATTCTGGATTGTTCATTGTGATTGGAAGCGACGATCCGATATCCATTACCATTGCGCGAATCGCCGCAATCAAATAGCCGTTCCGGCTCGCCTTGCCCAGGAATTTCCAGCAACCATCGGCTGTCGCGGAGAATTCGACCGTCGTTCAAGTAACTGTAGATCCAGGGGCGGTGCGAATTGGCTTTGCCAGTTATCAATGGCATTAGGCTCTTGCCATCGAACTTCCTATCTTGAGGCAATTCAACTCCCGCAAGTTCTGCCAAAGTCGGCATAATGTCCGTGATATCACTTAGACTTCGCTCCGCACCGACCATTGGACTAACCAGTCCCGGTCCCCAAGCGATGAAAGGGACACGCGCCCCCAGTTCTGTTACGCTGCCTTTGCCCCGAGCTGCTGTTCCATTGTCGCCGATGAACAGCACTAACGTATTCTTATCGAGCCCTTCTCTCTTTACCCCTTCGATCAGTCTGCCCATCAAATGATCTAAATACTCAAGGTTGGATTGGAAGCCGGGCGGCAATCGTTTCCCTGGCGTGTTCGGATCAGGAGTCTCTTCGTGAGGCCCGTGAGTCATCAGGGACGAGTAATAAATAAAAAACGGCGCGTCGCGGTGACGTTTCATGAAGTCAAAAGCAAAATCCTGAAGCAAGTCCGGACCGTATTCGGAAGCCGTTGTCGGTATGTACTTGCCGTTCTGAACTAGGCTTGGGTACCAGTATCTAGCCGTATTGGATTTTCCCGGGGCCCCTTCCCATCGCCCTGGGTGCGTAACTCCTTTGGGTAGATTGTGTTCATAGGCCCACATCCGGTACTCATCGAATCCTGCTTCATGAATGAGCGTAGGATGGGTACCACTCAACTGCCACTTGCCTAGCAGTGCTGTCTTGTACTTGGCAGATTGCATCAAATCGCCAATCGTAAAGTGCCATGCAATATCCCTTTGCGCAGACTTCGGGGCAGGGACGTAGGCCTTATTAAGCATTCCCAAGTAGCCATTGCGAAACCCATATTGACCTGTCATCAAGGCCATGCGCGTGGTTGTGCACAAGGGAGTAGCATAGAAGGTATCCAGTCGAAGTCCTTCCGACGCCATCCGGTCAAGATTCGGTGTGCGATGCACGCGGTTGCCGTAGCAACCTAACTCGGCAGCCCCGAGATCGTCGGCCAAAAAAACGATCACATTGGTTTTGCCGTTAAGCGAACGGCAAAAAAAAGAAAGAAAAGTCGCTGCCACAATACCAAGCAAAATCGGCTTTAGAAACATTCAATACACCTCTGTATCAACTGTATCAACTCTAAACCCACAAACGACCCATTGTCAAAGTCCCGCATGGCCGCGTCAAGGGCTTCGTTCAGATTTCGGCATCCACATTGCCCCAATTCGATTTGGACGTTCGGTACCAATTTAACAGAATCACCGATATCCGTTGCGAGTCGGCTGGGAAGCTCCTACCATGGGTGGTTGGACTCGAATTCCGTAATAGAACTTATCGGACAAAACTCTGGAGGCCTTCATGTGGCAATTTCGTAATAAATGGATATTGAGCGGAGTGCAGATTTTGGCTTTGCTTGCTGTCGTACTCGATCAACATCGCTCTGTATCACAAGATGAGCCGAATCGTGCAAATCCTACGAGACAAGATGTCGCTTATGGACCTCATGAACGCAACGTCTTGGACTTCTATCAAGCCAAATCGGATAAACCAACACCGTTGGTCATTTTCATCCATGGGGGCGGATTTGTCGGTGGCAATAAAAACACAGTCAGTCCCGCGATG
>JBEBHM010000001.1:0-46066 GCA_040080875.1 Pirellula sp. | reverse complement strand
GCAGTCGCGAGCATCTCCGCTTCGGCGAGCGTGGCGCACTTGTGCTTGGCGATCCCAAGCTGCAGTTCCATTTCCGCCACCTCGCGCATCTTGTGCGTCTTGCAATGCGGTCTCAGCCGTTGAACGCCACCGGCAATCGCCACCATTTTCTGGAGATTGCTTCGAAGCAGCTCTTCGAAAACAACCAGAGCGGGAGACAAGATTTCGCTCGTATCCTGAATCGAATAGCGGACGTCCATGGAAAATGGCTCACAGGCTGGTAAGGGGTAAACTCTGGCTAAACGTATCAAAATGGTAACACTTTTTTTGTTCGTTGGGGCAATCGTTTCAAAGGGTCCGATGCTCGCGTCCGCTGTTTGAAGGTACAATCGCATTCGAACCAAATGGCAACGGTTTCTGTCGCTAGACCTAAAGATCAACTTCAAGAGATATTTCAATGTTTGCACAAATGAAACTCCTTTTTTTGACGCGGTTGTTCCTAGCGGCTGTGACTGTAACAGTGGAAACGTCCACCGTTTTCGCGGACATTCAAGTTGGATTGGCGATTGTCGACATTACGCCACCCATCGGTGGACTGACCGCAGGCTATTCGTCGGCAAAGCCCACGGAGGGGGTGCATGATCCGATCACGGCGCGCGTCATGCTCCTGAAGTCGAACGATGCGTGTATAGCGATTGTTTCGTGTGATTTATGCGTCTACAACTCCCCGAGTTTGCACCAACGTGTTCAAGAACTGGGTGTTCACACTCTGTTGTTGATGAACACGCACACGCATGCCGGTCCCAAGATGAACCAGGATGATTTCCCCGCGGCCGACAAGCCGTGGAAAAACATCGTCGATGATCGTATCGCGGAAGCGATAGTCCGGGCCAAGCAATCGATGTTCAAAGGATATTTTGCAGCTGCCGAAAGCCAAATTCAGCTTGGCTACAACAGGCTCGTGCATCGGGGTGACCACTCAGTCACTCATTTTGAGAACCCAGAGCGCATTCCGTATGGCTCGGTTGATCCCCAAGTGGGAGTGATTCGAGTTACGGATGACGAGAAAAAAGTGCGAGCAGTGCTTGTCAACTATGCGTGCCATCCCGTCATACTCGGTCCGCGAAACCAACAGCTCTCGGCAGATTACCCTGGCGTCATGCGCCAAATCGTGGAATCAGAGCTTGGACCACAATGCATGTGCATGTTCATTCAGGGAGGTGGCGGAGATATCAATCCACTGATCATGGCGCGCGGAGAATCGCGTGAAAAGGATTTCGAGGATGTACAAAAGCTCGGCGATTTGCTAGCCGTGGAAGTTAAACGCGCACTTGCTTTTGTCAAAGACGATCCGGGAATTTCAAATTCAGTTTCTTATTCTTCGCGTGCAACCGAATTCCGAAATCGCTGGAAGCCGGATGATCGATTGACGCTTGGAGTGACGGCCATGCTCATCAACGACAACATCGGGATCATCACCATGCCGGGCGAGCCGTTCCACAAATTCCAAGTAGAGTTTCGTCGCAATGCCGGATTAAAGCATGCTTATCTCTTTGGCTATTGCTGTGATGGCGCCTATGCGTGGCCAAGCTATCTTCCCGACATGCAGTCGGCCGCTCGCGGCGGGTACGGAGCCAGCGATACCACGCAAGCCGAAGTGGGATCAGGGGAGCGATTGGTCAACGATGGTCTTGTGCAACTCTTCACCCTGCAAGGACGATTGAAATCAACTCCGCAACGCCATACCTTCGAAAAAGAACCGAAGTAGATCTCACATCGAATGCTAGAAACCATGGCTCCTCTTGACACGCATGGAATCCAACACAACTAAGTAAATACGGAGAGTCGAGATGTCGAGTGCACGAATCGTTTGGATCGTTGGGTTGCAGTTGATCGGCGCGTTCACGAGTACGGTCAACGCTTTGGATGAATCGAAGTATGAGTGGCGGCTTGTGACCACCACCGCTCCATGGATGGGACGCGATGGAGCTGGAATTCTGAGTTACCGGGGAGAGCTTTGGCTGCTCGGTGGTTGGAACCCTGGGAATCGCAGTGTCTTTCCTATGATATGCACTAACGACGTGTGGTCTTCGAAAGATGGAGCGAGTTGGTCGCTTGTCAAACCCAATACATTTAAGGATCGCGCGTTCGACACGCAAAGTGATTGGGAGGGGCGTCATACGGCTGGCTATGCAGTCTATCGCGACAAGATGTGGATCATCGGGGGTGATTGCAATCAGAAGCATTATCAGAACGACGTATGGAACTCGACGGACGGAAAGAATTGGAGCTACGTCAACAAGGGAAAGGATGTACCGTGGGGACCGAGAGTATTGCATTACACGGTCGTCCATCAAGACAAGCTTTGGGTCATGGGCGGCCAAACCATGCCGGGCTTTGTCTCAGGCGACGAGAAATTCTATCGCGATATCTGGACATCCACCGACGGGGTTGAGTGGCAGGAGATCATTCCCAAAGAGCCTTTTTGGTCACCGCGTGGAATGATCGGCGGGAGCGCGGTGATGAACGGTCGTATTTGGATACTTGGGGGCGGGACATACGACACACCGACAACACCACAGCGCAAATTCTACAACGACGTCTGGAGTTCGGCCGATGGGATCGACTGGACCTTGCATACACGCGAGGCGCCGTGGCATCCCCGGCAGTATCACGACGTCGCGGTATGGGAGAATCAGCTCTGGGTGATGGAGGGCTATCATCAACAAGGCGGAAATCGAAACGATGTCTGGTATTCAGCCGACGGCATCCACTGGACCGAGCTCGCCCACACGCCCTGGAAGCCGAGACATGCAGCCAGTTTGGTCGTGCACAATGGCTCGCTGTGGATGATCGCCGGCAACAACATGCAACCCGACGTCTGGCAGCTGACGTCTGTAACGAAGAATTGATGGCACGTGTTTAGGCTCCAAATTACTTGTAGAAACTAGGCTTGTGTGGTTTGACGCCTAGTGCCTCATAGTTGAATCCGGCTGCGAGTGGCTGATACTCGCCGACAATATCGACGGAACGATCCGGCGTGATCTCGGACTCGATCCCAAGCCCCCAGTAAACGGCATTGATCGTCATTCTTCGCACACCCGCGTTCGCGAAATCTTCGGCTGACCCCATCGTGCAATGAAAAATCTTTGAGGGTAATTGCTTGTTGCCTATCCAAGTTTTCGTCCACGCGACCGGTAGTGGTACTTTCGATTCATTCGCAGGTGCATCGGGCTTGAGATTCACGAGCGGCTGCCCCAAGACGAGAGTCGTGCAATCGTCAGGAAACGGGGACTTGTCGTTGTGGCATCGGTAGACGTCAGATGTACCCCAGATAGAGTTCACGCCGATCAGAATAGGATGCGATCTGTTTTCCGGGACAACAATGCCTTTGGTCGATTCGCGATGCCATCCACCGTGATGCTCTATGAACGTTCCTCCCAGCAACTCTCGCAAACTCACGATGCGTTCGTTGACTCGATAGGGTTTTCCTCCCATGAACCCATGATTTGCGGTTCGCAAGGCGATCAAGGGTTTACCGGAATCAAAATAGTCATGAAAGCAAGTCATTTGCTCATCAGGCAGCTGCATAAAGCGAGATATCCAAATCATGCAATCCGCATCTGACAAATATTGTAGGCCAGGTATGTTGTGGCGATCCTTCTTGTCCTTGAACGGAGCGGGTAGCGTCGGATCCACTTCGCCGTTTGCGTTGACTGAAAAAAGAACCGTGCAATCAAAACCATGATGTTCCGAAAGCACCTTGGCCAACATGGGCATCGCCTGCTCACTGCGATATTCCTGTTCGGCCGCGATGAGGACAACATGCTTTCCTTTGCCTGGCCCATCGCTCCCCTTGTACGTCAGCCATGACTCGCTTTCCGGAACTGGGTGATTTTCCAGCGACAATCGCTGGATCCAAACGTTTCGAAAACGCACTTGGTTATGGTGCCCTTGCAGTTTGATCGGGAGAGCAATTGGCTGCTCTTTTTTTCCGGCTCCCGATTGACGCTTGAGTGGGTAGTCGTCGTGAATCAAATGCTCGTTGTGATAAACAGTAATCCTGGCGTTCTGAATCTTTTGTCCTCCTTGAAATCGAGCTGCTCGAAAGGCGATGTCAAAACTCTGCCATTCACCCGCCGGTCGACAAACAATTTGGTCGGGCTTCTTTTGTTGATAAATGCTGCCGCAATCGGTGGCCTTGTAGTCGCTAGGCGACACGCCAAAGGAATTCAATATTTGCAATTCGTAGCGCTGTTGAATATAGATGCCAGAATTCCCATTCATCTCTGGCGGCAGGTCGGTGGAATTGTTGACGTTGAATTCCAGGTGCATGCGAAAATCTTGATAGGCCTCCGGAGTCACAACGCTATCCCACTTGGGAGAAGCGGTTAAGATGCCGTCTTGAAAAGTCCATTTGCAAACCAGTTCAGGATTCTCTGCCACGAATTGAGAACCACTTGGTCCAATCAACTGCACTGCGTTCTTGGGCCGAGCAAAGTCGATGATGCCCCGTGTGGTAGCATTCTCGCCCGCGTCTTTTACGTTCTCCGCGCCATCCGCGATGACGATGCCAAACACGATAGCCAACAAGTTGCTAACCGATTGGATAATCATTTTTGTTAGTTACTCCTGCCGATAGTGAGCCAAGGGCGTCGATTCGAGTGGTTTTCCATCCGGCAGACGTAACGATGTTCCGAATGCTCCGACGTTGCGACCGAGGTTTCGGCGCACATTAAATTCAAGCATTTCATTTTAGCAGAATTATCCTCACTCTCTATGATCGCACGACTCCACCACAGAACAATTCATGCCATCGTATGCGGCAATTTCTTGTTCCGGAGAACTTTCTATTGGAATTGGTTGTTTTACATTCGTGACACCGTTACACTCATCTCCTAATCAGTTTGGTTGTCGAGAAAGAAATTTTGACTTTCGTCTAACGTTGCCAATTCTTTGCAATAGGAGTGCTTTATGCGACTTGAACTCCGGGCTCTTGTTTTTGCGTTCTCATTTCAATTTCTCTTCGTTCCTGCCTTCAGCGCCTGCTTGGCTTATCAAGGCGATGAATTATCTGAGGAAGAAGCCAAACAGGTACAGGCCACCGACCGTTTTCTTAAAGTGTTGGAAAAGAGTCCGCGGCGCGGAACTGCCCTCGACCGGGTCTACGGTCATCATGTCGAATTCGGTTCGCTAGACGGTTTCATCGCCAAGCTTCAAGATCGAACGACCAAGGATCCGAAAGATAGCGATGCCTGGATGTTGCTCGGATTGTTTGAGTCGCAACGAGGTGCCGATGCAGCCGCCGTCGAAGCGTTTAGTCAAGCCTCAACGCTTCGCCCCAATGACCCAATGGCTCCTTACTATTTAGGCCAGTCGCTTTTGCGTATCGGCCAATCGGCAGAGGCCGTGACGGCCCTGGAACGGGCTCTCGAACGTAAGCCAGCCCGCAATGACCTGCTCGAGATCTTCCAGCAGCTCGGTCGAGTCCACCAACGTGCCCAGCGGACCGACGATGCCCTAAAAGTCTGGCAACGCTTGGAAACACTCTTTCCGGACGACCCGCGCGTGCTCGAACAGATCGCGGTGACGCTAGCCGAAGAAGGTGGGCATGCGCTTGCGCTACCTCGCTACGAACGCCTCGCCAAACTCGTCAAAGACGACTATCGACGCGTTCTATTCCGCGTCGAGGCGGCTGGGCTTAAGGTCAAAACAAATCAAAGGGACGTCGGCATCAACGACATGGAGTCCGTACTCCAAGACCTCAATCCAGACAGTTGGCTCTATCGCGATGTTCGACGCCGAATCGAAAATGTATTCCTAAAATCGGGCGATCAAGACAACTTGGTGAAATACTATGAAAAATGGCTGTCGACTCGCCCGGAAGATATCGAAGCCATGGCTCGCTTAGCAAAGTTCTTGGCGTCGTCCGCTCGTGTCCCTGAAGCCACGGTTTGGATGGAGAAAGCACTAAAGCTTGCGCCCTCTCGAGCGGATCTTCGCAAAGCATTCATCGATCAACTCGTCGACGACCAGCGTATCCCGGAAGCCATCAAACAGTACGAACAGCTCGTTGCTTCGGCTCCGTCAAATCCGGACTTCCTTCGGGACTGGGGGAAACTAGTACTCAAGGACAAATCGCAAGATGCCGACGTGCGCAAAAAGGAGGCCGTTCGAGTTTGGAGCCAGATCGTTGCCATTCGGCCCAACGACGCATCCAATCTCGCTCAAGTTGCCGACCTGTACCGTCAATCGAATCTCACCGAGGAAGCAACCGGGCTCTACCAAAAGGCTGTCGAAGTGGCTCCCAACGAACCTCAGTATCGAGAGTATTTAGGGGAGTACCTCCATATTCAAAAACGGTCCGACGAAGCAGCGCTCGTTTGGAAGTCGATCGCTGAGGGAACGCGTCGTACCGCCGAGAACATCACTCGGCTGGCTGAGGTCTACAACAGTTTTGGATTCAATCAGCAATCTGCCTCCGAGATTGCAGAGGCTTGCAAAATGTCACCCAAAGATTTCAGCTTGCAACTGCGCAGCGCGGACTATCATATGCGCGCGGACAAGACCGACGAGGCCCTCGGCTTTATCGATGCCGCCGAAAAACTTGCTGCGAACGAGGACGAACGTAGTGCCATCATCAAACAGCGCATCGAGGTTTTTCAGTCCAGCCAACGTCTTGATGCAGAGATCGAAAAACTTTCGTCGGCCCTTCGGAGCAATGCCGCCGCAACTGCCGAACAGTGGCACGTTCTAGCCCGATACCTAGAAGCCGAACGCCAGTGGGCTTCTGCGTCCGAAGCGATCAATGAAGCGATAGGGCGCGATGAGAAATCGATTCCGATTCTCACGACGGCTGCGAAGATAGCCGAAGCCTCAGGCGATTTCGGACAGGCTGCGCAATTGAATCGCAAGCTCGCATCGGTCGATCGACGATCGATCGGTGACCATTTGATGAACGTCGCTCGACTCGAGGCCCAGCTCGGCCGATCCGACGAAGCACTCAAGGCATCGCAGGATCTCATCGTGTCGGCACCAGGCAATACCGACAACTACGAGTTCTTGGCGCAGATGTGCTTTCGACTCGGCAAGCAAGCCGAAGGCCTAGAGGCATTGCGCAAAGCGGTTCGCATCAACCCCAACGAACCGCATTTGATTATGGCCCTCGGAGGAGCCCTTTCAGACCAACTTCGGACTGAGGAAGCGATCGAAGTCTATTGGAGAGCGTTCGAAAAATCGGACGAACTCGACGACAAAACGAGCCTCGTGTTAAAGCTTGTCCCGCTCTATCTGCAAATCAACCAGTTTGAGAAATTGGTAGAACGCCTTGAACGCGACCGACGCGAAGAAGAAAAACGACGCGAGATGACCATTTGCCTCGCGCAAGCCCACAATCTGGCCGGCGACTATGGGACCGCTAGACAAGAATTGGAAAGTCTCTTAAGCAAGGAAACTCGCGATACCAACCTACTGCAGCAACTCGCCAAGCTCTGCGAGGGAGGCAGCGATCTCGAAGCAGCCATTGGCTACCAACGCCAATTGGTCGCAATCGCTCCAGGGGCCGAGACTGAATTCCCCCTGGCCAAAATGCTGCAAACGAGAGGAGATCGCGATGAAGCCACCGAGATCCTCGTGAAACTTACTCGGCGAGAAGAGGATCCGGCCAAACTTCTTAAAAGTGTTGATTCGCTGTTGCAACAGTCCAGTCTCGAAGCCGCCATCAGCATTCTCGACCCCCTCTTAAGTCAACAACGCGATGATTGGGAACTCATCTACCGCGAAGGTGTCGCATGGGCCATGTTGAACAAACGCGAAGAGGCATCGCTCCGATTCAAGCGACTTCTAGCGCTTTCGATTCCACATGACAGCATGGGTACCAATGCGCTCGCCAAATTCAAACAGGCGCAAGCCAAAGCCAAATCGGACAACCTCCGTGGCGCTTCGACCCAGCTACCAGCTCGACAATCTCCGCTGACGCTGCTCAACATGTCCAGCGCGATTCAAAGAGCCGTTGGCCTATCCAGCGACAATTATTATTCGAGCAGCTCTGGCCCCCCTCCCGTTTGGATGCCCGACTATTTTTGTCTTGCGCGCATGGCATCCTACGGGTGGCTCTTGAAATTCGAGGAGGACGCCAAAGGTGAATCGTCGTCAGCTGTTGCATCGAAGAACTCTAGTTCGAATAACTCCGTTTCCACGGACCTTGCACCTAGCCGTCCAAGCGAAAAGGATGCAAACGCGTCGTTCGCAGATGAGATCTCTGCGCGAGCCAGCGAAGTCAACGCTTCACGTGATGCAACCTACGATGCACTCTATTTGGCGACGCTCCGAAACAAAAATGACGAAGTCTTTAACATGGCCCGGCGGCTCGCGAAAACTGGTGGCAAAGAGGAGAAAAGCTACTTTCTGAATTCGCTGCAGCTCCGAGGCATGTCGGTCGATCAGGGGTCATCTGTGCGCGCCAACGAAGCGACGCAAAAGAAAACGCCTTTGACCACCGAAGATCTCGACCTGATGATGGCCTGCTTTGACTCGTTAGGAAAACTGACCGCGGACGACCTCAGTGCAGCCGTATCCAGCAGCCAAATCATCTATTCCACGTCAGGGCAAGCTTATGTCAACGTTGGCGGCCAGTATATCCAAATCTCAGGCGCTTTCAGCCAAGCCTCCAACTATATGGGAATGGTGGTCAAGGAACTCCAACTGGCGGGACGCGAACAACAGGCCAAAGATCTCATCGGGCGCGCGCAAACCGATGCCAAGTCGGCAGCCCAGTTGGCAGGCGTCCTAGCACTGCTCTTCGAAGAAAACAAACTCGACGAAGCTTCGAGCGTCTACGCTCGCTGGATCGCACAAGCAAAGCAAGACATTGCGAAAGCTGCAACCGCCGTTCCAACTCGACAAAACCGGCTTGCAAGCCAGCGAGTGACACCCTTGGCCGGACTTTCAAATCTATTGATGCGATGGATGGGTAAACTGGGACCTGATGAGGAACACGCGCAAATCCTTTCCATACTAGATCCAGCGTTGGACCTTGCGATTGAGGGGGCGAAGCAACGCCGAACGGAACAATCGAAGCTCAATCAGCGCCAAGCCGCAGTGACCAGCGGAGCGTCTGCAGGTCAGTACTACCTCGAGTGCATGTATGGCAAAGAACGAATTCAGGCGAGACTGGATTTCCCTCGCCCCAACGTGTACTTGGATCAAACGACCCTTGGCCTAATCCGTGAGGTCTTCGAAGTCTTCAAACGCAATGACGTGGTCGCTGACCTGCCTGCACATTTGCGAAAGAGACTCGAAAAAGCGCCGGAAGACGATCGACTCTACGAACAATTGATGCTCGCAGCGGCGCTTTGGTGGACGGAGGACCAAGACGAATCGGTCGAACTGATGACCAAAGTAAGCGATGCACTCAAGGAAGATATTAATTTTCGATTCGAAATGGCAGCCATGCGAGAAATGCGGGGTGATCTCGACGATGCTCTCGAGATCATCGAATCGATAATGCCCCGGGATCAACAATGGTTGCAACGCAAAGAGCTCGCGGCGCTGCAAATCGCAGAGCGCCTCGGTGACAACGAACGAGCCTTTGCGGCAGCCGAAAGGCTCTTTGGATTGCGATTGGATACCAATACCCAACTCAATTTGGCACAGCGAATGCGACGTCTCGGATTGCACGAGTTGGCCGATGCCGTCATCTCAAGAGCTGAACGAAAAGCGGGGAGCCAGTCGTCTTCGCTACTTTCCCTCATGACCATGTATCAAGGGCTTGGCAAAACCGACGAGGCAAAGCAAATCGCGCACATGTTGCTCCAACGTACCAGTGCTGCGAATTCGTCCGCCATGGCGAGTTCGACTCGCAATCCGTTTCGCTATTCGCAATCGGGCGATGCGACTCGCAGGCAAGCCCTGCAGGTGTTGGTTCAAACCGGTGATCTAAAAAACGTCATCGCGCAAGTCGAATCGCAACTCGCCCGGTCGCCTGACTCGACTCGACTCTATGAACAACTGATCGAGTACTACAACACATTGGGTGACAAAAACAAAGTTGGCGAGTTATTGGAGAAAGCGGTCGCGAAAAAGCCCGATTCCATCGTGCTTCGCTATCAATGGACTAAGAACCTCGAATCCAACAACAAATTGAAGGAGGCCTGCGATCAGTATTTGGAGTTGCTACGCAGCAAACCCGAATGGGTGATGGATGATTTCTACTCTGTCCGAAACGTCTTTCAACGGGCGAATCGAACGCCAGAACTAGTCGATGCCCTCAAGGGAATGAACGTTCGCAAAATCCAGCAACCCTATTACATCATCGATCTCGTCTCGAATTTGATGGGAGACGAAAAAAATTCGGCAGTCGCCATAGAGCTTCTTGAAAAAGTCTTTGATGCCTTTCCGAGTTACCGCAGCAACATGCTGTCCAATCTGAGAAATCCCAAATTGTGGCAAAACGATCGTCTCTTTGAGATCGGCAAGCGATCGTTTATTCCCACTGAGTCGCAGGTAGATGCCAAGCCATGGTTTGGTGTGGACCAAATATACTCGTATTCGACCGACAGCGTGAATAGCTCGTTTAGCACAATGATTCAAAGTATCGGCGCGTCCGGTAAACAAGCGGACATGGAAAAAGCGATTTCTGAAGGTGTTCAAAAGATGCCAGGCTGGCTGGGCGGAAAAACGATGTTGGGAATCATGGATCTTAACGCCGGTCGCAAAGAGCAAGGTGCCAAGCGATTCATGGAAGTCTTGGACGACGCGTCTGTTCTTAAAGGGATGCCATCCAGTGCTTGCTGGATCGTCGGCCAAGAATTGGATCGCACCCAAGATGGACGTCCCTTGGCCATCAAGTTGTTCGAGCAGGCACTTGCGACCACGGACTCGGGCTCGATGCAGCAAATCCAATATTCTCCGGCCGCACGGCTAGTGAAGGTTTATACCGACTCGGGCAGGAAAGAGGACGCTCGAACTCTGATTCTCAAATTGGTTCGCAATGTTAATCTGCCCAATTACGATGCTCAATATGCCTCCAACATTCGCATCGAGAATTCGATGTGGGCGGCCAACAAATTCTTGGAAATCGGCATGCCGGTTGACGCGGTCCGACTTTACCGGGAATCAACCGAAGATCAAATGGCACTGGAGCTAGCCGCCAGTTGGAATGGGCGACAACCGGATTACTACGCCACGCAAGCTAACAAAGGGATCGCGAAAGCATTGCAATCGCTGAATTCTGACAACGCCAGCGAAGCCATGACGCATCTGCTCACTACTCCCGAACGTTTACCGACGGGTTCTGCGGCGATAGACCTCATTTTATCGATTCCAGATTCCAAAACGATTCAAACCAAACGCATGGAAAGTGGCTTGTCCGATCTGTTCAAGTCACTGGCAGAGACGGGCAGCGCGAAGCGAGCGATCGACATGAGGATGGCTGACATGCAAGCCAATTTGCCAAAAGACTTGTCGATCGGTGTTGCACACGTCTTGTTCCGCAGTAAATCGAAGCTAGATGATATCGATAGCCTAATCGACAGCCTGGTGGCTGCCGTCAAAGATAACCCGCTGGATGCAATCGCCGAGGGGCGCCAACCCAATTCTAGACAGCGAAAAGAAGCAATGCTTTCCGTTCCCTTGTGGTTGGTGGCTCGAGAATGCTTGCGTGATAAAGCAAAGCTCGCACAAGGGCAAGCGCTCGCCGAACGAGCGTTGCTCTCAGCTCGACGTCAAGTCGGCTATTTACACTCGGCATCCATCCTCATGGAGTGGACCAGTATTCTGACCGAGCAAGGTGATCGAGTTGGCGCTGAAGAAAAACTCTCCGAGTTGCTGAAGATTGCTACCGAACGACCAAAACGCAAACCCGCCCCTGCTCCGTCTCCAAACGCGGCCCTCAACCAAGTCAATCCTGCGACCGGTGTTGCGCAACGCGGCCCATCGCCTGCCGGTGCCGCAGTTCCTCAGGGGCTCGCGCTGCCTCCTGGTGTCAACCTACCACCTCAAGTGGCGCAGCGACTGGCTGCGGGACAACTTCCAGGCCAACCGGCTCGCCCTAGTGCCGGGGCAATTCCATCGGGGCCGACTTCATCGGGGCCGAATCCATCAGCCAGATCAGCCGGAGATACGATTCCTCCGTTGACGATGTCGCAGTTTAATCTTGCGATGATGGTCTCGCTCTTGGCCACAGAAAACGACATGCACGGGCTATCTCGCAAGGCGGTTAAGGATGCACTCGCTGGAGGAATTCCCATCGACGATGTCTCGGTCCCTCAAACTTCCAGGTCGATTTCAATGGCCGGAGGTGTAGTAACGGCCAGCACGCTGAGCAGCGCAAACGCTCGTCCAGGTGGCAACAATACCAATGAATCTCAAGTATCGCAGGCGCTCCAAAAAACAATTGCGAAATGGAACGGCACAGCTTACCCGCCGGGCGAGGTCTACGACCTGCTTAAAGCGTTGGTATTACCATCAACTCGACCGACCGAAGTCCATCTGTACACCGACACATCCAATTTGCGAGAAGCGAGATTGTCCAGCCTGGGCGAGTCGCTGGTTGCCTGGGCCAAAAAGGCCGGAAAAACGGAGGAACTCGAAAGCCAACTGGAGGAACGCAAGAGGACGCCAGCTACCATCATTCCAGCAACCGTTATGCAAACCCTGATCGCTATCGGATCTGGCCAAACGGAGAAAGCAAAGACTCGCATGGATGAGCTTGGAAAGGAATGCGCCAAGCCCATCTCGCCTGCGCTCATGCAAACAGCTAGCCATGCCGCTCTGCGCGCCACAACCATTCCATCGCTCAAGGATGCAGCCATTTCGATTCTCAAGAAAGGGCTCGAGCAGCAGACGTTGGCAACGATAGGCAATCAATCCAATAACAGCAATCCTTTCGGCGAACCAAGTGTTTCCGACGGATCGAGTTCGATGGGCAAACTGGCTGAAATGGTCCATCGACATGTCGCCGAATCCGGAAACTCGGAGTCGGTTAAGAAATATTTTGAATCCCTCGTCGCATCGCGCCAGTCTTACTATGCGCGGTACAGCGATGGCGGCATCGGTCAACAGAAAAGTGATATCGCAACATTCGCATCGGAAGCCGCTCGCATAGGCATCACCGACGTTGCAATGGATTTCGCCGGTCGATCGCTTGATTTGTCGACCAATCGTTATGGTTCGATATCGATGAAATTGCCACTTGCCGTTGCGGCCCGTGAGCTCAGGGGCAAGCCACCGGTCGAAAGATACAATACCTGGCGAACATGGACCATGCCTGCACCCGCACGCAAGACCATTCGCTTTTCGGCCGAATTGATGATCCCGACGACCGCGCCCGAACCCTTCCTCAAGCTGGCTGCGACGCAACGAAAACCTTTGAACACCGATTTTGTTTGCAACTTTACCGAGCTCGTCGATGCGGCGAAAGAGTCGGCACAGCTGGACGAACTGCAAAAACAATCGGAACAGGCGATAGAAGAAAAGATCATGGGTGCCGACGTGCTTTTGGCGTTGATTGCGATGGAGCGCGCCGATCCTAAATCCTTCGAACCTGCCATCACAACCGCTGTCAATAATATCCTTGAACGCAAAAAACCACCCACGGGTCCGACCAACCCCGCCAGTACGAACATCGACCCTTCGTTTGCTAATCTTGATTACGTGCTATTCTCAGCCTGCATGCGATCGTCCGAGTTTGCCAATGCCTACTTGAAGGCACTCGGAAAGACACAGTTCAGCGCATCGAATGTGTACTTTCCCGCGTTCCCGTCGCGGACCACCTTTGAATTCGCGAATCGTCTCTTCGCGGATACTCATGCGACAGCAAAACCGGGCGAGGATGCTCGCTTCGTCCACTGGATTTCCGCCTCCAACATGAGCGAACCCGCAACCGCCACCAAGTCTTGGTGGTATGTATCCGAAGGGCGACTGAACTACCTGGCGGGACTAGGAGCGGACACGCTCTATTTCAAATACCCGCTCGAAGGGGATTTCGAGGTGTCGGTCGAATCGAGCTTTCCCGTCTCGGGCAGCTTAGGGTTTGGGGGCTGCTTGCTACAAGATTCACAAGTTGCATCGCAATCGGGTGGCGAATCCATTTATCAATACATTCCACGTACGCCCGATGCAAGCACTGACACGAAAGCCATGTCGATGCGTTCGTCGATTCAGAAACAGGCCTTTACCATCGACCACCGCGAGATCTACTCAGAGGGCAATTCCAAGACGAGTCCTTGGATCGCATTGTCAGCCCCACGCGGCAACATGGCTTCTTTCCGCAACGTCTCGATTTACGGCTCACCTGTAATACCTCGATCCGTCAAGCTCCTCGATAGCGATTCGATGGATGGCTGGAATTGCACCTTCTTTAATGAAACTCGCTTCAAGAAACGGCTCATGGCCGTTCAAGCAACCGAGAATGACTCCAATTACTATACGCAACAGCGAGAACCAACCACTTTCGATTGGGCAATCAAAGATGGCGTGCTCCATGCCGATGCGGCGACCGATCTGTTCGATCCGCGACAAAGCTGGATCTTTTATCATCGTCCACTCGATTCGGGCGAGACCTTTGCATACGAGTTTTTTCACAAGTCCGGCGAGAGCGTCGCGTACCCAACGCTTGGTCGCATCGCGTTCTTGCTCGACTCCAACGGCAGTAAAGCCCATTGGATCGCTCAGGCGAATTGGGATGATGCCGTCGATGGAATTCCCCTGGACAACGCCATCGAAGAACCAACAAACCGCCGCGGTTCGGGAGCCCCGCCGCTCAAGGATGGAGATTGGAATTCCGTGGAGCTGACTCTCAAGGACCATGTCGCAACAGTATCACTCAACGGTGTGATTGTTTACGAACGACCGCACGAACAACAACTGGATACACGCTTTGGCATCTTCCGATACAAAAACCAAGCCGCCAAAATACGCAATGCGTCTCTGAAGGGCCCCTGGCCAACCGAGCTAACAGCCGAGATGCGGCAAGGGCTATTCGCAACGGACCTCGAACGAACTCCAGTCGATCGCCGTGCTATCAACTCAGTCATGTTGGATCGATTTGCGGATACAGATGTTCGGAACACCGTCGCCCAATCGAGAAAGCTAACGGATGAACATGCCTTTGACATGCTTCGGCAGTGGACCCTGCCATCCGACGATCACTCGAATTTCCGTTTGTACTATCGATTGGAATCTCCCGAAGGCACCGGAGGTACTCCGCACGATTCGAAAATGGACCATTCGGATACCGAGCGACTATTGTCACCGGCCATTGAATTGGTGCAGCTTGCGGCCAAGTTAAAACGCCTTGATGAGCTAGCTCTGTTGGTCCGAAACACCGAAACCAAGGATCCGCTCCAAACTCGCAATAAGAATGCTATTCAAGCTCTGATCGCGATCGAACAACGCAATGACGCGCTCATTCGAAAGATCATGGCAGATGTTTATACACCGGTGGCGCAAGGCATGCCAAAGGATATGGAATCGCGGGACCGAGCGGCCGAGTTTGTGGTCGCTTGGCACGCAGCCAGTCACCCTGGATTGACCAACATGGCCAGCGATATCGCCATCGCCCTGACCAAGACCGAACGCAACAAAGACACGACCAGCAACAATGCTGTTTGGAAAACTCATCTTGGAATTCTTTCCGGACGACTGGCCAATGCCATGGCATCCGATCGACAACCTTCGCTCGCGAACGATCCATCGAAGCAGTGGCAGACGGTTCCATTCGTTCGACCTGCAGATCTACCCGCTGGGAATCGTCGTTCGAGCTGGACTTTTAGCCCAGGAACGCTGCAACACATTACGGGTGGCTCGCCATCGATGCTCTATTTTCAATCACCGCTAAAGGGCAAATTCGAAATCGTCGCACAGCGCTCCATGTTCAACAATCGAGATGTTGCCATTGCGTATGGGATGCATGCTGTCGACTTGATCAAAGGCAAGCAAGCGATCTCGGTTTCCAAACTGTTGCGTGCCCCTCGCGAGATCGAACAGAAAGTCAATGTGCCAGACACTGGGGATCTCTTTGAGCACTCCGTCGCGGTCGATGGAAACCGAGTCAAGACTTCGATCAACGGAATCGTCGTCCATGAAGAGCGATTCAGCGAGCAGCCCGATCCATGGATCGTATTGCAAGCCAAACAACCCCATTTTGCAAGTGTCATTCGAGACTTGAGGATCCTTGGATCGCCGGAAATCCCTAGCGAAATAGATCTCATCAAGATGGGCGGATGGGCTGGTTGGCGGGCCGATCGGTTTGGCGAGACCCATTCCGGCGATCGGGGACTCGTGAACATGGATGACGGTCAAATGTATTATCGATCCGGTCAGTCGCAAAACGAGCCTTGGCAACTCATGGGAGATGAACTCGTAGGCACCCTTCGAGCCAAGTCGTTGGGCTCCGTGGTTAGTCCAAGCTGGATGAAATACCAGCGCCCAATGCTCGAGGATGGCACGATCGAATGGGAGTCGTTCTACACTCCGGGTGAGTTCGAGGTTCATCCAAGCGTCGGAAACGTTGTTTATTGCATTACCCCAAAAGGAGTCGCAACAAAACCAATCGATAACAACATCTACAAGACCAGCGAAGTTGCCATCGATGGTTCGGCATCCATTGAACTTCGAGAAAAAGACTGGAACCGATTCAAGCTTGCGATGAAGGGGAATCGCGTATCACTATTCGTCAACAACCATCAAGTCGCTGAGTTCCCAGCGGAGATATCTCGCAACGAGCGACATTTTGGATTGTTTCGATATTCGGACAAGTATCAATGCCGAGTGCGAAACCTCATCTATCGAGGCGAGTGGCCAAAAACGTTGCCTTCGATCGCGGATCAGGAACTCGCCTATCCTAAGGGTGGCCCATATCAGTTACCCGACGGTGATAACCTGCAGACGACGGAGATCGTCATGAACCAATCGATGGAGGCGATCAAAAAGGCCGGGATCAAGATCCAAGGGCGAGCGGATCAGTTCACTGTCACCGATTCAGGACTGAAAATCGCCATGAGGAATGCCTCGACCTATGAGGCCAGACCTTTGCTCCAGCTATCCGTGTCGCATGGAAAGGACTGCGATGTGACGGTCGACTACCAAGACGCTTCGTTCCAATCGGCCAAGCAGGGATGGGGAACGCTCTTTGCCCTGGTTGCATCCTTGGACGATGCAGAACAATCCTCGATCGAGGGAGCCATCAAGAAGAATCTTGAGGGTGATTTGCAGTTCATCGGTTCGAGACGGCGCAATCAACCGTCGGGCATCCAATCCACGGTCGAAACCTTTTTTGCCGCCGGGCCCAAAGAATCGGGACGCATAAGACTAGCGCGACGCGGCGGGGAAATTCATTTCTTGCACGCAGAAAAAGGTTCCGACGAGTTTCAATTGATCCATTCCGTCTCGGTTGGCAATTCATCGATCAAATCCATGAAAATCGAAGCCAAGAGTTCCGATGACATTGGTCAGATCGATGTGACGCTGACAAAACTCTCCATTCGCACTTACGAAAAATAACTCCAAGGCTTTACGTAGTGGATCTTGTTATGTTAAAGATCCCAATACTGCAGGATCTTTAACAAGCACTACCCAAACATCAGGAATCAGGACGCACTAGCTCAAAATCTCTCGCACGACGCGGCCATGGACATCCGTCAACCGGAAATCGCGGCCTGCGTGACGAAACGTAAGTCGTTCATGGTCGATGCCGAGCCGATTCAAAATGGTCGCTTGAAGATCATGAACCGAGACTTCGTTCTCGGCCACGCCGTCGGCCAGTTCATCGCTTCGACCGTACACCATTCCGCCACGCACTCCTGCGCCCGCCAGCCACGTGCTGAAGACTTTGGAATGATGACCTCGACCGTTTGTTCCTGGAGACGGCAAAAAGGGCTCGCGACCAAATTCCGTCGTGAAGACCACCAACGTATCATCTAGCATTCCACGCGATTTTAAATCCTTGATCAACGCCGCTACCGGTTGGTCCACGTTGCGAGCCAAGCGATTGTACTTCGTCAATTCGGCGTGCGCATCCCAGTTGCGATCTACGTTGCTGTCGCCGTCGATCAACTCTACAAACCTCACGCCACGCTCCACCATTCGCCGAGCAACCAGACACTGCCATGCAAAGCCCGATGTGTCGCCGGGTTCAAGCCCGTACAGTTCATGCGTTGCTTTGGACTCTTGTCCCAGGTCAAACAGGTCGGGTGCCGCCATTTGCATTCCAGCAGCCGTCTCAAACGACTTGATACGTGCCGCGAGTTGTGTATCCGATTCGCGACCAACCATATGCTGTTGATTGAAGTACGAGAGCATATCGAGTTCGGTCCGCTGCAACTCTGCGGTCCTTGCTCGACGGTGCATATTGGCGATCGGTTCCGGTCCTGGAATGACTCGCGTTCCTTGATGAACGGCTGGCAAGAAGTCCGAACCCCAGACTTGACCACCCGCATAGGGAAGCCCTGGCGAAATGACCATGAACGCGGGCAAATTTGCGTTCTCCGTGCCGAGCCCATAGCTGATCCACGAACCGATGCTGGGACGATTAAAGGTTGCCGATCCCGTATGAACACCAATCGTAGCCCCGAAATGATCGCCATTGATATTGGTCATCGAACGAATCAAACACGCATCGTCCATGATGCCGCCGATCTGCGGAAAAAGGTCGCTTACCTCAGTACCGCACTGGCCATACCTTTGATACTTCCAACCGCTCCCCTTATAAAACAGATTGGGCTTGTATTGTTGATCGTGGCGCTCGGTTAGGACAGGCTTTGGATCAAAGGTATCGATGTGCGAAACGCCTCCGGTCATGAACAAGAAGATGACTCGTTTGGCCCGGCCCTCAAAATGTGGCTTCTTCGGTGCAAGTGGATCGACTACCAACGGACCCGTTTTGTCGGTCGGTGAATCGTCTGCCATCAACTCGGACATCAATCCTGGCAGCAGCAGCCCGCTCCCGGCCAGCGATCTAATCATTTGTCTACGAAAGGGGTTCATGAGCTTAGTCCACAAACAAAAACGCGTTACTGCATAACATCGCCCGAATCAGACTGGCCCAGGCGTCGAGGTCTGCCTCCTCACCATCTTCCAACTGAGAAAAGTCGTACGTTTGTTTCATTATTGCGGTCAACTGACTTCGCACAACTTGAACTTCCTCCTTGGTCGGAACGCGGTTAAACAGGTTCGCGTAAAGCCACTCGATCCGGAGATCGCTCGACGGAAAGATTTTTCTCAAGCGACTCGCGATTGTATGCGACTGCTCGGCGACAAATGGCGAATTGAGCATGAACAACGATTGAATTCCTGTCGTGGTGGAACGCCGCTCGCCGACATGCAAATTGCCGTCCGGAGCGTCAAACGTATCCAAGTAAACATTTTTTCGGATACGCTGACGGAACTGATAGATCGTGCGCTGGGAGGTTTCGAAATTGCCGATAAAGGGTTCATGCTGACGGTAAAAATAGGTGAGAGGATTCGGAAACGGATGCCGACCGCTGCGTGATTCGTCCAGACTACCGCTGAATTGTAGGATCGAATCTCGAATCTGCTCGGCATCCAAACGACGTCGATTACTTCTCCATATCCCGATGTTCTCTGGGTCGATCGCAGAGTTTCGTGGCACGTCGCCGCTATCGAGCCCGTAAGTCTCCGAACTGACGATCAATCGATGAAGTTGCTTGATCGACCAATGGTTATCGATCAAGTAATTTGCCAGAAAGTCGAGCAGCTGGGGATGCGAAGGTCGGGTTCCGCGCACGCCGAAGTCGCTGGTAGTCGCCACCAATCCGCGACCGAAATGATGATGCCAAATGCGGTTCACGATCACGCGCGCGGTCAAAGGATTCTGGTCGTTTGCAATCCAATGGGCCAATTGCAAACGCCCGCTTTGATGCGAAAGTTCTTCGGCTAGAATTTGTCCGCCGAGAATTTGCAAAAAGCCTCGTCGGACCATTTCCGCTTTATTCCGAGGTTCGCCTTGTTTTTGAATGTGGGCATCCTCGGGTTTGCCTTCACTGACTGCGAACGCGATGTCCAAATCGGGAAACGTCTCGGCGGCTTTCTCGATTTCACTTCGAAGCATCATCACTTCTTTCCAAGCGACATCGCGATTGTAGCCTGGTCGATCAACCGGCTTGCGTTGAAAGTCTCTGTACCGTTCAAACGCTGCACGTTCCTTTTTCAGCAGCGGAGCGAGAGCCGAGCGGTGTTCGCGTAACAATTGATCCGCAGCTTCCTTTCCGACTCGGTAGACGAAGTCGCTGCGATAGGGTTTGTGTTCGGCCCCCGCATGCGGATAAAGTGTACTCTTAAAGATTCCATACAGCGCGTAGTAATCGGACGTTGGAATGGGATCGAATTTGTGGTCGTGGCATCGTGCACAACCAACCGACAGCCCCAGGAATGTTTTGCTGAGGTTGTCGATCGTGTCCTCGATCGTAATGTGCGGCAGAGTTTCAGGCGTCACCCCAATGCGGCGCGAGATCGCAATGTAACCGGTGGCGATCGTTCGCTCCCAAGCCTCTTCGGGACTGCGGCTGGTCATCAAGTCGCCCGCAATTTGTTCACGCACAAACTGATCATACGGTTTGTCCTGATTGAAAGTATCGATAACATAGTTTCGATACTTGTAAGCTTCTGGAATCGGATAATCCGCAGCATCCCCCGCAGTGTCAGCGTAGCGCACCAGGTCGAGCCAGTGTTGTGCCCAGCGCTCGCCATATCGCTTGGATGCCAGCAATCGCTCCACCAGTTTGGCACGAGCTTCGCTTGGGGCGACCGCCATGTCCGCTTCGAAGTCAATCACATCCTGGGGATTCGGTGGCAAACCGGTCAAGTCGTACGTCAATCTACGAATGAGGCTTCTGGGCGTGGCCGGTCGATGGGGGGTTAGTCCCGACGCCTTTTGTTGGTCCACAATCAAGGCATCGACCGGATGCGTAGCGCGTTTACTTTCGGCGCTAGCTCCGTTTGTTGTTTTGTCATCCAAGCTTGGCACGGTCGGGCGCGAGATGGGCTGAAAGGACCAGAAATTGCGTTCTTCGTCGGTAATGTCGGATTCGCGAATGATTGGATCGCGACCGTTCAAGGCATGCGATTGATCGGGCCAATGCGCGCCGCTGGCGATCCACTGACGGAAGACGTCTACTTCGCTTTCACTGAGTCGCTCGTTGGGCGGCATCGAAATGTCAGCATGTTTGCCTGCCATGACTTGCCACAAAAGACTGTTGGTTGCATCTCGGGCAACCACGGCTGGACCGGACTTACCACCCTTGATCATGCCGTTCAACGAATCAAGGCGCAAGCCGCCTTCTGCTTTGCGACGATGGCACTCAAAGCAGCGATCCGCCAACAATGGTCGAACACGAGTTTCAAAAAACGCTTCGTCCTCAGCCGTTTGCTGTTGGGCAGAACAAAGCTGGACCGCGAGAACGGCAAATATGGAAAGAACTGCAGGAACAGAGAGTCGAGAATTCATACCCACTATTCTACTTCCGTTTCCGTCTCCAAGGGAACGACAATCGGTGCAGCGTCACCATGGGTTGGCGAGCAGCACTCTGGGTTCGAGATACGCCAACCTCTTGGGAGTGATCGGAGATGGTTTCGCATGACCTCAATTCAAACCTTAGCTGGGCTTGCTGGATGCCATCCGGCAGTAATACCGACATCCGCGTCTCGCTACCGTCGATCGTCATCAGAATTTCACCGGCACACGGTGCCAACTCAACGGGTTTGGCACAAATAGCGAATCCCAGAGTCAATTGGGAGAGAGGAATTCGCATTCCGATCAATCGATTAGTACGACAGCGCAGGATGGCGTTGAGGCTGCCTCTCGACGGCCCACAACCGATTTTGCGGAGCAAAAGTCGCCACAATTGCGCTGTCGTAATAGTTAAAGGTCATCACCCAGCTGCTTTCTCAAACGGCGGAGCACTCGACTGCGGATTTGTCTCACTGCAGATGGAGATACTCCGAATTCGGTTGCAACCGCTTCCGTCGATAAACTGTCGACTACCGATCGCTCAAAAATCAGCCATGTCCGCACCTCGAACTCGGCTTTGATTTGTTCCAGTCCTCGAGCAACAAGTCGCTTCATTTCGAACGATGAACTCGGCTCGTCGTCAGGTACGCTCGCACCGTCAGGCTGGTTTTGAAGCGCACCCAGCGCGGTGCTTCCACCGACGGCTTGAACGTTTCGCGATCGACGACGCCATTCATCTTTGATCTTGTTCGACGCGATCACCCACAACCACGCTCGAAAAGCTCCCGAAGCTCGCTGGGCCGTGAATCGATCCAACGAGCGAGAAACCGACGAGAACACTTCTTGAACGCAGTCAGCCGTCGTATGAGAATCCATGCCGCACCTGGCACACCAATGCGCAACGAGCGGACCATAGAGATCGACAAGTTCACTCCAAGCGTCCGGCTGTCGATTCTTTGCCCTCGAAATCAAACTGGCGCGAGTCTTTCCCGAGCTCTCGGAATCGATTTGCATTTCTGGCATTGCCATCAATTTACCTGCGATTTTACGAACACAAAAGATCCTGTCACGCGTCGTGCGTTCTTGGAATTGTGGTGCTTGCGATAGAAACCATCTATTATGTTTCCTGAAAGGCTAATCCATGTCCATCGCCAAATGTGTTCCACCGGAAAAAATGAGAGAGTATCTTTCCGGTTGGCTGGACGAGCCAGAGAGCGATTCGATCGAGAGCCATCTGCGCCGATGCAGCCAATGCGAGCTTCGTATTTCCAGTCTCGAGTCTGAACCCGACTCGCTAGCCGTACAAGTCCGCGATGGTCTCGAAACGGCCCATGCTCAAGACTCGGATACACCTGACGCTGCCGTCGCCTACGCGCTTCGACAAGCAAAGCGGCTGCCCGTAGCGGAATCACCGGAACCGCCCGAACGCGTCGAACCCAACATCGATTCGCACATCGGACCCTACGAAATCGAACGATCGCTCGGGCAAGGAGGCATGGGATGCGTTTATCTCGGCAAACATAGTCAACTGCACAAACGGGTGGCCATCAAAGTCCTGCCTTCGCGTCCATTCCGAAACGATCATTATGCAGCCCGATTCAAACGCGAGATTCGCACTGCCGGTCAACTCAATCATCCAGCCATCGTGCAAGCGACCGACGCCGGACAACACGACGGCACTCACTATCTGGTCATGGAATTTGTCGATGGCCTGGACGTGAGCCGCATCGCACGCCTCGTTGGCATGTTGAATGTACCGGACGCTTGCTCGATCGCCAAAACCGTTGCCCTTGGCCTTTCGCACGCGCATGCGATGGGGGTCGTACACCGCGACATCAAACCATCCAACTTGATGATCAGCCAATCGGGCGATGTAAAGATTCTCGACTTCGGATTAGCACACGTGAGTTTATGGGATGAAGCGTCTGCCGAGCTAACGACGGTAGGGCAATTGATGGGCACGCTCGACTACATGGCGCCGGAACAAGCCGAACGAGCCGAAGCGGTCGACTATCGAGCCGACTTGTATTCGTTGGGTGCGACTTTGTTCCGATTGCTCTGCGGGCGTGCCCCGTTGGTGGCTTCACCCGGTCTATCGCCGCTAGCCAAGTTGCGAGTTCTGGCCACCCAAAAGTCTCCGAAGCTCGACACGCTGAGGCCTGACGCGCCACCCAAATTGGTTGGCCTCGTCGAAAGGCTCCTCGCTCGCGATCCGAACGATCGACCCGCAAGCGCTGCGCATGTCGCGGAAGAATTGAGCGAATTCGTTGAGAAGGCCGATCTTCAATCGCTCGTCTCTAAGGCGATGCTTGCCGACAATGTTGCGGACAATGCGGATCCGGCAACCGGTGAAACTTGGCGACCGTCCAGGGAGAGAGAACAGAAAGCAGATCAAGTCGGGGGACGAGGGATTCGACGTATCGGTTGGCTGGTCGCAGCCGCCATGGTACCGTTGGCCTTGCTCGGTATCTTCTTGACGTTGGAATGGGGCAAGGGCCAATTGATCATCGAGTCCGACGTGGCCAACGTGGAAGTGAAAGTGTTGCAGGGCGGAGAGAATTATCACAAACTCAAAGTGGTTCCGGGAGCGAATGCGACGCGGTTGTATGCTGGTAAGTATGAGATCGCCATTGATGGAGCGGGGCACGAACTGGAACTGGATCAATCCAACATCGAAATCAAAAGCGGCAGCACCGTCATCGCTCGCATCCGAAGCCAAGTCACCGGAAGACCGTCTAACGCTTCTTCGTTAACAAAAAGCAGCGAGCCTGTGTACAACGGAAAGCCACTGGCCGATTGGCTAAACCAATTCGACCAAGAATCTAACCTGGAACAACTTACGGATTCCATCCAAGCGATTTCCGCGCTGGTCACTCCCGATAAGAAACAGATGGTAACGGAGCGACTTTGGGGTGCATGGCCAAACAAACGGGATGAGTCCGCTCGAACGGGCCACCACAAAGTGGATTCTGCCACCTTTCGTATCTTGCTCAATTTCCCGTCACCAGACGAGTTCATTCATCGCGCTGCAACTGAACTTCGCAAGGACAATACCATCTGGAGACAGCGGCTTGTCTCCCAGTTGACAAAGTATTTTTCGTCTGTAGCCAACGGTCCTCATACAGATATCGCACCAATAGTTGACACAATCGAGAGTGTACTCACTCGGGTTGAAAAAGACTCGCCGCTCGCAAAGGACATGGCCGGGTTTCTCGCAAACGGACTGTTTTCAAAGCTATTGCAACAGAGTGATCGAGATCGGATCGCTCGAGTATTAAGTACCACTCCTGCAGTAGGAAGTTCCTACTGGTTTTCAAGCAGTATTCTTACTCATGTGACTCATGCTGATAACAGTCTCATGAACATGATCCAGCAAAAAGCTGTCGAGGCAATCATTGACGAATCGACTTCAGACAATGTCGTTGTCCAAGCGATCATTCAATTGCAGAAAGTCACGAGCAAGGCGAGTAAATTGCCCGCACTTGAACCGATTACGCGCCGCAACGAGTTAGCAAAAGCGATCGGTAAGCGACTTCGTGATCGTACGGTTGATCTGGGTGCGCTTACGAGATTAGAGAATACCGAAGAGCCACGGAAACTCGACTTTATGGATTTTCTCCTCGACGACCAAGTTGGTGGGATAGGAATAAATTCGTCCCCGACATTTATGAATGTTGTCGCGGAGCTTGTGAATCTCGCAAGGCAACTGGAACTTGACGATAGCATTCAAACGGAACTATCGTCGATTCGACAGCTTACTTTGGGTTTGGTCGTCCAATTGAGTCATAAGCTGATTCCGCAAATTCGAATTGACAGACGGAAGTCGATACATGTTTCATGGCCACTTCCTGGGCGATTATCTTTTTCAGATGATGAGCCACGCAACATGACGGAGCAAGAATGGATCGCATACCTAGTCCTAAGTTCGGTTGCGAAAACACTTACAAGTGCTGAGCTTGAGCAACTAAAAAACGAAATCGCTTCCAAACGAAAGCAACGCATCATCGCTGAGGAGGTCAAGACTCTCGACACTGACCAAAATGGCAAGCTGAGCTACGACGAAGCAAGCAAGGGAATACCATCTCCGAAAGAGGTCGACACGGACCAAGATCAAATCATTTCCGAATCGGAACTGCTCAGCTACCGCGAAAGGCCTCAGCCCAGGGGAGGTTCATCTGGGACAAGAGGCGCACCAAGCGCAAAGAGCCAACCAACTGCGGTTGAGCCCCTGTACGATGGCAGGCCGCTTGCAGATTGGCTCGACACGTTCACCCGCGAAACAAGCGAGAACAAGCTTGAGGAAGCACTTAAAGCCATCGCGGCTCTTCGCAACGAGGCCAACCAGCTAACCATTTACGAGCACCTGTGGAAAACAACGCCTAAAAAGCGGAACTACATATTCAAGCGTGAGGTAATTGAGAAAGTCCGAGGGTCAGGAGGGCGTGGACAAGAAACTAGGACGGTCACCGTTTCGACACCAATGGATTCGGTCGTCTTTGGCGTGCTTCGCTCGTGCGTACCAATCAAGGACTTCGTGGAACGAATGGCCGTCGAGCTGAAATCAACAGACCTTTCCTGGCCACACCGAATCGTTGCTGGCGATTCGCTTCCTGCGTCCCAGTCGGTGACTGACTTGCAACCGTTGTTGAATGTCATCGCGGACAAACCCGCAACTTCTCAGAACAAAGACTTGATTCATTTCATGGCGAATCTGATCGTCAAGCAGCTCGGTGAATTACCCTCCGAGAGGGACCGATCGTTGATGGAGATCCTGCTATCGGCCAAGAGCTTGGATAACGACTATTGGCTTTCAAAAAGCCCCGGATTTGGATTTGATGGTACTAATCGTTTTGCTATGCCGGCATTTGTGAACGCTGTTCAGAAACGAGCCGTCGACGTGTTTCTGAACGTCGAATCTTCTCTGCCACATGTGCTCCAGGCCGCGAAGATTCTGGAGCAGTTGCACGATGAGCTGTTGTTCAATCGCGCAAATATCGAGCCACTTCCTCGGGCCGACGAAATGGTCGTTGCTCTGCGTTCAAGATTGAAATCCCTTTGCGACATGCCTGAGCAACTTACACAATTCACAGAAGTCCCATTGGGGTCCACTCCATTCCGTGTTTCGAAAAACTCCGGAAATTTGTTCTCAAGTAGTATCGTCTTTCATTACCATAACGAAGTCGGGATTAGCTTCAAAAGGGTTACCGCTCAAGATCTCATCTACTTGGCGACTTCGCTAAAAGTCGAGTCGCAGCTTCAACCGGAAATGGAGCGACTCATGTCGTCGACGATCGATCAAACACTTGCGTTTGCGCAAATGTTGTCTCCGAATCCGTTTACACAGTCGCTGATTGCGATATCTCTATCGATACATCCACCCCAAATCATGTCGAATACGGGCCATGTCGACAACGCACGGAGCGTGTCCGAGAAAGAGTGGATCTCCTATTTCATCTTTTGTGGCGCCTTTGACGCAAGTTCAGTCGAAGTTCAAAAAAAGTGGCAGGATGAGTTCTATTCGAAACGAGGCCTTTCAGTCGCAGCTTCGCTTATAGCCCAGTGGGACTTGAACAAGAACGAAAAACTCGAGATGAGTGAGATCAGTTCGAAAATCCAAAATGCGTCGTCCTACGACATCGACCGGGACGGTGCTCTCGACCGTGACGAGTTGCTTAAAGCGTATCGACTCTTTGTTCATCGGAATGTTCCTCGCGAAAGTCCTTGATTAAGTTCGGTGCCTTAGCTTAGCGACGCGCCGGGGTGACGCGACGGGCCGGGGTGACGCGATGGGCCGGGCTTGTCCCGGTTTGTCGCAATAGGTTTGGCGCCCTAAAGGGGGCTGCGCGTCCTAGGGCACCAAACCTGATGCTTTCCTCGGGCACAAGGCCCTCAATCGCATGTGTCAGACTGCCGGCGAGGAATCCCCCATTTTGGCCGACTTTTGCATTTCTTTGACTAACAAGCTTTCATCCAAGGTTGAAAAACGATACCATCAGTTTCCATCTGGGTTGAAGCATCTGTCGAACGTCTCCAAAAAACATTTTCTATAGGACGTCAGTCATGACCACGATTCATGCAAGAGTTCAAGCGGTTCAAAGTCGACTTCAGAAACAATGGACTTGGCAGTGCACGTCCTTGGGTATGGTCATCGGTGGATGCGCTGGTTGCTTGCTCGCAATTTTGCGATTCGCACTTTCGGGAACCATCTCTTGGACTTGGATCGGATTGGTAGTCTTAGCCGGACCTGCCATCGGTGCCGTTTATTCGTGGCTCAGATCTCGATCCGTGCAAAACGCTGCGGTTGCCATCGATCGTCGTTGTGGACTCAAGGATCGCACCGAAACCGCTCTGGGATTCATGGCCAACCCGGATGATTCCCCCGTCCGAAGACTGCAGATTGCCGATACCGAGAGTCACCTTAAGAAAGTTGATCCCGTTCGAGTGGCTCCGATCGCTGCACCACGATCTTGGGTATGGGGGATGGCGCTCACCTGCGCAGCTGTTGTTCTCGCCTTCATCACTGGTCCGAAAGAAAACGCGATCGCAGCCCTGGTCAGCAACGATATCATCTTGGCACAAGCTGCAAGGATCGATGCAGGTTTAGAGGAGCTTCGCGAAATCCAAGAGGAACAAAATAATCCTGAACTGGAAAAACTGCTGAAAGAGTTAGCAGCGAAAATCGAAGAGATGAAACAGCCGGGCATGGACCCCAAAGAAGCCCTCGCAAAACTTTCTGAAATGGAAGCCTCGCTGCAAGATATGCAAAAGCAGACGGCCGAACCACAAACAGAATCTCAATTGCAAGAGATCGGCAAAGCGTTAGCGCTGGCAGAATCGATGGCTAGCGCGGGCAACGCGCTTTCCAAAGGTGAAATGGAAAAAGCTGCTGAGGAACTTGCCAAATTGGAACTGCCCGAGCTCGACCGAAAGACAGAAAAAGCAGTCACCGAAAAACTCGACCAACTGCAACAGAACTCAAGTGACGGACAAAAGAAGCAACAAATCAAAGATGCTGTCGCGCAATTGTGCCAAGGCATTAGCCAAGGGGACAAGAGCAAGTTTAAAGATGGTGCGAATGGGCTTGCTAGCGAAAGCAAGAAGCAGGGACAACGAAAAAAGCTTACCGATTTCCTTCGCAAACAGTGCCAATGCCTCGGTGAATGCAAGGGAGAGTGCGAATCGGAATGCAAGAGCCAAAGCGAGAGCAAGAAAAAGGGTGGCGAAAAGGCAGGTCTTGCTCGCAGCGGAAATGACCCAGGTGACAAAACCGCAAGACTGAAGTCGGGCCAACAAGTCAACATCACAGGCCAAGACTCCGGACAAGGCGAAGTCGATATCGAAACCAGCACAGCGCCTGAACAAGAGCAAGAAGCTGTTCGACAGTATCGCCAAAACGCAGGCAAATACGAAGCCTTGAGTGAATCGGTTCTTGAGTCCGAGTCCATTCCTCTCGGGCATCGCCAAACGATTCGCCGCTACTTCGAAATGATCCGTCCGCAAAATGGAGAAGCGGATGCGGTCAAGGAAAAGACGGAACCGGCGAATCCATAGTAAGTCGAATCGGAACCAAAACGATTTCAAAACCGGACAATGCATGTCCGGTTTTGTTTTTTGGTACAGTGATCTTTTCAGCTCTCTAGATCTTGTGACTGGATGTCCAACTCAATGCCCCTGCCGATCCACTTCTTTACGATCGTGCTGAACGGTCAGCCCTTTATCCGCTATCACCTGGATCGCATGCGGGCACTAACTGTCCCGTGGCATTGGCATATCGTTGAGGGGCTCGCAGACCTCAAACACGATACGTCATGGTCAGTTCATTACGGAGCCAAGCTGCCAACCGACGTTGTACAATCGGGCCGATCGGTCGATGGAACCTCTGAGTACCTTGACCAAATCGCGCGTGAGCACCCGGGACAGATCACCATTTACCGCGCACCCAACGAACGTGTGTGGGATGGAAAGTTGGAGATGGTTGCCGCACCGTTGGCGAATATCCAAGAAGAATGCTTGCTCTGGGAGATCGATGCGGACGAACTCTGGACGACCGATCAGTTCCATACGATGCATCAGCTCTTTTCAAAAAACCCGGAGCGCAAGGCGGCCATATTTTTCTGTCATTATTTTGTAGGACCGAATCGAGTCATCAATCGGCTCCGTCGCTACGCGGAAATCGAGTGGCGCAGGGCCTGGCGGTTCAAGCCGGGGATGAGGTGGCTCGCCCACGAACCGCCTGTGCTCGCGGAACCTCGCCCCAATTCGAACAAATGGGTTGATGTCGCAACCATGAAGCCATTTTGGCCATTCGAATTGGAAGCACATGGTTTGGTCTTTCAGCATTTCGCGTACGTTACTCCCGAACAGCTTGAGTTCAAAGAAAGATACTACGGCTACAAGAACATTTTCCAAGACTGGCAGAGACTCCAACAGCACGACACGTTTCCTGTTCGACTTCGAGAGTTTTTCGATTGGCCATGGGTACATCCCGATGCACTGGTGGAACCTCCGCAAGCCATCGGACTCGCTCCGCTCGCTCGCTTGGATGGCAAAGAATGGCAATTCAGGAATGCCAACGACGTTAAAGTCCTTGCCCCGAAACGTGGCGTTGTGTACATCAAATGGGGCCCCGACACCGGTGCCAGCCATCAACGATCTATCGAATCCGTCAGGGCCATTCATCCAGAACTTCCAATTCACACGCATCAGTTGCCGGACAATGCGACGCTGCTCGACAAGGCCGCGATGCATCGTATCACGCCTTTCGACGAAACGTTGTTTTTGGACATCGACACGGTAGTGCTGGACCGATTGGATTTCGGATTTACGATGGCACAACGGCACCGACTTGCTTGTTGCATCTGCGAAAACCCATGGGCCCGACGCTATGGTGGCTTGGCAGGGGATATGGTCGAGTACAACACGGGTGTCTTATTCTTTACACGTCAAGCAACGCCGATTTTCGAAGCCTGGATGCAACACGTACGCTCGGTCGATTCGTCGATCCAATTCATTCGCGGCAATCAAATCGAGACCATGCCTTACAACGATCAAGCGGGCTTTGCGCTGGCGGTGGCAGCATCCGAGCGACAGCCATACATTTTGCCGTTGAATTGGAATCTCCGGCCACTCATGCAACGAACTTGGTGGGGACCAATCAAGATTTGGCATGACTACCGGCCGGTCCCAACTGAGATTATTGAATGGAATAAGAAACAAACCGATTCCGCCGCGATCATTCAGTACGCTCAAATCGGTGGCTGATAACGCTCCTGTAGCTGACGAGCCTTACGCTCCAGTCGGACAAGCCGGACAAGCCAACTGGGGGCACGGCCAACACGAAGCCTGCGAATGACGAATGGCAAATGACTAATGACGAAAGCCCACGATAAGATCACGCCCGGAAACGATTGAGACAATCGTTTAGTGCGCCTTCGAAGGCGTTTGATCAGTTGGGTGAAAATCCCAACCAGGGTAACGTTACCACCCTGAATCCAACATGGTAACTGCGTTTAGCGATGAAGCCAAGACAACATAACTTGGTGGAGCCAAGGGTGACAGGAAGGTAGATGCAACTATGAATAAACCGAAGAAAAGCAATCGAGATTACTTGACAGTCACAGTGCCGTTCGCGGCTACACAGGCTGTAGAGCCCCCACCTAAACAACAATGGGCCCATCCTTTGGTCTGGACAGAAAGCATGTTGAAGACACTTTTGGAAAGGAAGGTGAGAGGAGGAAAATGGCACACGTTATACGATAAGGTACTGAGCGAGCGGAACTTGAGTGTCTCGCCGATGAAAGTCGTTGACAAGCAAGGTGCCGCAGGAGTAGATCGACAAACGGTTGACGAGTTTTTCGACGAGGAATTGACTGGGTCGTCTCCACGGGTTTGACTCTCCATCCGGAGAAGACAAGCATAGTCGATAGCCGCAGCCACAGTTTCTCATTCTTGGGATACTCATTTCGTGGGCGTTTTCGCTTTCCACGAGCCAAAAGCCATCGCAAGATGGTAGATCGCATTCGAGACCTAACTCCGCGTAAGCTGAATGGGCCACTCGAACAAGTGATCGCAACGCTAAGCCGCACGCTGCGTGGCTGGTTTAACTACTTTCGTCATTGTTTCTGGAACGTCTTTGATTTCTACGATGGGATGGTGCGCAAACGCTTACGCCGCATTCTTCTCAAGCGGCATAGACGCAATCCGGACCGTTTACCTCGTACCCAACGTTGGCCCAATTCCTATTTCTCCGAGCTTGGTCTATACAGCCTGCGTGAAGGCCACCGTCGGTTCGTTCAATCCCTAGCCAGCTACTAACCGGAAAGCCGTATGCGGGAAAACCGCACGTACGGTTTGGAGGGAGGGGGACCGCAACTCAATGCGGTCTCCCTACCCCTATCTATGGCATTGCCAAAGCTGTTCCGGTTACGAATTTAGCTTGCATCAAAGCGCCTTGCAGACTGAGGGGAACCGGTCCAATAGTCCAGGGTGCACAGGAGCCTGGTCGATAATGACCGAGGGCGTACTGGCATTCGTTCATAGGGTGTATACCCATCTTGTACGGGAGCACGGCAACACCGCCAAAGAAACGCAGCGTTGAGACAACAGGTTGTGCAGCGGGGCCCCACTCGTGCCCATAGCGTTCCAGCTGAACATCTTCGAAGTACAACGGTTTGTGGCACGCTCCGCTGGCTTTCCAAGTCATTGTCGTTTCAACGAAATCGCGACTTGGAAAGGAACCATCGTCGATACTGCACGTGATTGGAATCGACCAAGATTGAGCTACGTAGGCTTGATCATAGTCGCTCAGTTTGCGCATCAGATAGGACGTGCGTGTGCCATCTTCTCGTTCGATGATGACCATGCCATATTCGATGTCGACCAGTTTGCCTTGTGCCACGACCGCACCGTCGTGGTTATACCAATTGCGAGTCGGAGCGTTCGCAACGAAATCCTCTTTGGTATTCTTGGGCTTGCTCTTTTCGTCTTGAATGCTCGCACCAAAGATGGGAGACGAGTCGACTTTGATCTTTCGGATGTCTGTGTCCTTGGCCATTTGGCGAACCACATCGCAATCGACGGTGGATCGAACAGCGCTTCTTGGTGGTGCTGGAGCTTTGTCCTTGTTGTCCGCTCGGTTCAAGGGGAGTGGCTCGGAACCGTCCGAGGGAGAGCGACTATCTTGGGAACTTGGATTGCGAGAGCTTGGAAAGGGATTGGGAACGACCGGTTCCTTGTCAAGCAGCGATTGGCCAGGTCGACTACTTGGATCCTGCATGCGCGGCGGTTCGGCATTGAGAGACCGATCTGGGCTGCGAAGCGATTCCGGGGTGGCGAGGACACTGGGAATTGGCTCCGGAAGCGAAGTTTGGGGTGGAGGCAAATTCAATGGCCCGATTCCAAGGGGTGAGTCTGTCTTAGGTTCTTGATGCCGTACTCGCCGAACAGTACTTGTGCTCGATTCCGATGGCGCATTCGACTTGAGCTGAGATGCTCGCCTGCTGGTTGAGTCCATGAGAATTGGAGGTCCGATTTGCAATCCGCTCTCTGCTGTCTCATCGGCTCGATCGTACCATACGCCGTTCGAGGTCGAGCGATTCGCGCTCGTTGCGTTTGACTCGGTCGCATGCGAAGCCAGACGAACATGTGACTTGGCGCTCTTGGAAGCCTCGCGTTGCATCACCTCGTTCAATTCAAAGGAGCTACGAGGTTCGGTTGGACGCACTGCGGGCGATGCAACGATGGATGCGTTCGTAGCCTGGATTGTAGTAGGAGTTCTCGTTGGAATTGCGGTACTAAAATTTTTATTGTCTGTAACTGGCATCGACTCAGGTGCTCGCCATCTCGCGACCTCACCCGACTCTTTCGGGACGCTTTCTCGCAAACTATTGCGAGGGATGTTTTGAACCGACTGGGTCGTTTGGGGTGCCACGAACGCGTCAGGTGACCATGCGGCTGGTTGTTGCGATTGGCAGAGTGGAGCGACTACAGAAAATGCAATCAGGCCACTACCCGACCAAGCGATCGCTGACCACTTGCGAATGGATCGTGGAATCACGTTGGGCTTTTGCAACCTCGCGCTCGGTCGATCAGTTATCGATCGAAGCAGTGATTTCAGAACTGTAGTTTGGCGCTTCCTGCGTGATGGCGATGTCATGTGGGTGATTCTCACGGACCGTTGCGGCCGAGACCTGAATGAAACGTGCGTCCCTGCGAAGCTCCGAGATCGTCTGGGCACCGCAGTAACCCATTCCCGCTCGAAGTCCGCCAACCAATTGATAAATGTAATCAGCCAAAGGTCCTTTGAATGGCACTCGTCCTTCGACTCCTTCTGGCACCAGCTTGGAGAGCTGATCCTGCGAGCCTTGTCGGTACCGTTCGCTCGATCCCTTGACCATGGCTCCAAGCGATCCCATTCCTCGATAGGCCTTGAATGTTCGGCCTTGGTAGAGAATGGTCCTGCCTGGACTTTCCGCTAAGCCAGCGAACAAGCTTCCAATCATGACACACTGAGCACCCGCGACGAGTGCTTTGGTGACGTCTCCGCTGAAGCGAATACCGCCGTCAGCGATGGTTGGAATACCTGCTTGTTGACAAGCTTTGGTGGTTTGGTAAATGGCGGTGATTTGCGGGACACCCACGCCGGATATGACTCGAGTCGTGCAGATGGAACCTGGACCAATTCCAACCTTCACTGCATCCGCGCCAGCTTTCGCAAGATCTCGTCCACCTTCGTACGTTGCTACGTTTCCGGCGACGACATCAATCGTCCATTGTCGCTTGAGCTGCTTGACCGTCTCGATGACGTTGGCCGAGTGACCGTGCGCGCTGTCGACGATCAACACGTCGACACCGCGCCCAATCAATTGTTCGGCACGTTCGAAATCGAACACTCCGATCGCGGCACCGACCCTCAGGCGCCCCAGCTCGTCTTTGCAAGCATTTGGGAATCCCTTGGTCATGTCGATGTCTTTGATCGTGATCAGACCCGTTAGTTTGTATTCATCGTCAACCAGTAAAAGTTTCTCCACCTTTTTATCCGTTAAAATTCGCTCAGCTTCCGCAAGCGTCACATTCCCCTGCGCCGTTACCAAATTCTCTTTGGTCATCACCGAAGAAATAGGGAGGTCCGAAGACTCCAGAAACCGCAAATCGCGACGGGTGAGAATGCCAGCCAATCGCCCCGATTCGTCGACAATCGGAATTCCGGACACGTTTTGTTTGCGCATGACGTCTTGAGCGGTTGCAATACTGTCTCGCGGCAAGAGAGTGATCGGATCGATAATAATCCCGTTGGCCGACCGTTTCACCTTGGTGACCTCCTCGGCCTGTGCGTCGACCGACATGTTCTTGTGGATAACGCCTAAACCACCCACCTTCGCTAATGCGATCGCCATTTGGCTTTCGGTCACAGTATCCATAGGTGAGGACAGAAATGGAATCTGCAAACGGATCTTAGCGGTGAGTTGCGTACTTACATCGACTTGGTTGGGGAGCACTGCGCTATAACGAGGCTCGAGCAGGACGTCATCAAACGTGACGCCGTGATAAGCGAGTTTGTCTTCCATCAGTTGTTTCCTCGATCGGTATTGCAAGAAGAATCGAAAGACCTGGAAACCGTGAGATTATGGCTAAGCAAGGCAAACCTGGCTAGTGAGGCTATCTCGCGACTGTGAAGATTTGCCGCCTTGAGAAGATGTTTTGACTGAAGAACTTGTTCCGATTGTTCCGATGATACCGAGGACTGTGGGCTTGTTTCATTTCGAACGCCCAGAATAAGGAAAAAGGTACGGCACGTGAATTCAAGAAAACCCCTCCGAAAACCGCTCCGAAAATCTCGGCTCCTTTCGATATTGGCATTGGTGTCCACAGCACCTTTGTTTCAAATTGGACAACTTTGCGGTCAAAGCCAATTGCCTCCCCCCAACCAAGCATTCCAACTGCCTCCTGCGAGCAACAGCAACACGCAGCAGATCATCAATCCCATGGCGGCTGGAGCGACGTCCGACGCTCGACTGCAAGCGTACGACGTTCCGCTTGAAAATGTGGGACAGGTGGCGGCCAAGCTCCAAATGCAGTTCGGCGCGGACAAGCGTGTTCGCATCACCAACGAACCCAACTCAGGCCGACTGATGGTTTTGGCTCCCGAGGCGACGCAACGACAAATCGCCCAAGCCGTCGAAGCTGTGCGAAAACAAGTCGGGAGCCTGAGCAGGGACGCACGCGGAAACATTATTCCCAGCACCATCCAACAAAACCAATACAAACTGCAGCGTATCACATGGCGTGAGCTTGAGGATGCGGTCGGACGCCTTGCTGGTCCAAAACTCACGATCACCACCTTGAACAACGGTGAGTTGGCCCAACTCAAGTTGGTCAGCAAAGACTCGGTCCAAGATGTCATGTTGGTGGACCGACGCAACGACGCTGTTCGCCTCCAAGGAACTCCAACCAACGTCATGGCCTGGACCCAAGTCGTCACAGCCATCGACATGGGCCAAGCCGACCCGAACCGTCCAACGCAAATCGTCCCAATCTCGCCAGCCACTCCTGAACGCATCGAACGCGCCATTAAATTGGTCCGATATGCGACATACCAACAGCCCGGGCAGAGACCTGTGGAAGAAGACGAAGCGACCAGCGTACAACGCTTGGGGCAAGAGAATGCACCGACAACTCTGCTCCAATCTCAAGATGGTCTCGCATCGAGTGGACTCATCGGAGATGTCGAAATTTCGTTCGTGCCCGAAATGGGACTTGTGATCATCAAGGGTAGTAAAAAGGACGTTCAACGCGTCAACGAAGTCATCGAACAAATCAAAAAGCAGAGCATTGAGACTGCCCCAGATATCCAACTGAAAATGCTTAAGCACGTCAATAGCCAAGCGCTTGAGACGATCGTCAGGAACTTGAACACGGAGGTGTACGCGCCACGGCAAGGGAGCGTTAGCATCACAGCTCTTGGACAACCCAACGCTCTGCTATTGATCGGTCGTAAAGAGGCCTTAACCGCAATCGTCGAGTTGATTGACCAGCTCGATCAGCCGACCGATCCGAGCAGCGCTTCGCGAGTCTTCCGATTGCTGCATGCCTCCGCCCTGGACGCCGTGACACTAATTCAAGCAGCATTTCCGGACACGGCGACGACCGGCGGCGCGGCCAACCAAACCACCACCCTAGCTCCCAGAGTGAAAGTGGTTGCCGATTACCGTACCAATTCGCTGATTGTGATTGCATCGCCACGCGATTTGAATCAAGTCGCAGGGATCATTCAAAGTATCGATGTCGACGAGGCACCTTCGGCGGAAAGCGAGCTTAAGATTTTCCCGCTTAGGTTTGCAGTCGCGGCAGATATACAGCCTATCTTGAACACGGCCATCACGGGCGAGCAATCCGCAACCACACCCGGGCAACCGGGTGGCGGTGGTGGTCAACAGAGACAGCAACAAGGGGGCGCAGGCGCTTCGTCCGCGTCGATTCCCAATAGCCGAATCTCATTGTCCAAAGACGGAAGCATCGTCAACTCGGGCATACTCTCCGGCGTGGTCATTACGAATAATCCATCCACCAACGCTCTGATCGTTCGGGCTCCGGCCAAGAGCATGGCGTTGATCGCGGCTTTGATCAACCAATTGGATGTGCCACCCAGTGTCGAAGCAAAAATCAAGGTATTCGAGATAAAAAACGGTGATGCGTCCAGTTTGGTGACCACGTTGCAGCAGGCGCTCGGTTTGCCTACGACACAGACAAACCAAGCCAACACGGGAGGAGCATTTGGAGGACTCTTTGGATTCCAAAACCTGGGCGCATTGTCGGCTGGGGGCGATAACTCGCTCGTGCCAATTCGCATCGCTGCCGAGACGAGAACCAATTCGATCATCGTTTCAGGTTCCGACACGGACCTGCAGCTTATCGAGACCCTGATCATACGACTTGATGAGGACAATGCCAGGCAAAGACTCACGGAAGTAATTTGGCTCCGCAATAGCAATGCGCTCGACGTTCAAACCGCAGTCAATCAATTGATCACTTCGCAAAGAACGGCCTTGACCGCGATTCAGCCGGTACAGCAAGCTGGAATCAATGCCGGACAGGTCTTTAGCGTTAACGAACGAATCGATCGCGAAATCTTTGTAGTTGCGGAACCCGCGACCAATAGTCTGATTGTTAGCGCCATGCCTCGCTTCATGCCCATGATCCGCGAAGTCATCGAACGACTCGATCGGCAAATGCCAATGATCTCGGTGGAGATTCTGGTTGCCGAGGTCACTCTCGAAGATAACTTCGATCTCGGTGCTGAATTTGGACTCCAAGATTCATTGCTATTCGACCGTAATAGCGCAACGGGTGGGACTCTGAACAGTCCTGTGTTCAATCTAGGGACTGGTTTGACAGCGGCAAACAACCGACGTCCCGACAACGTTGGCGGTCAAGCTTTCTCAGGTTTTGGATTGGGCCGTACCAATGCCAACTTGAACTACGGGGGCCTGGTTCTCGCTGCGAGCAACGAATCGGTGGGCATGTTGTTCCGGGCATTGCAGGACGCAAACCGTATACAAATCTTGTCGCGTCCAAGGTTGATGACCATCGATAATAACATCGGTGTGGTTTCCGTCGGACAAAGCGTGCCCCGAATTCAGGGATCCACGCTGGGCGTCACTGGGACACAACAGAGCATCGGAGAAGTGCCGGTTGGATTGATCATGCAAATCCAACCCCGAACCAACCAAGACGGACTGATCAACATGATCGTTTCCGTAAATAGGTCCAGTTTGGGAGACATTAACGATGGAGTTCCCGTCGCGTTTGGACCGAACGGCGAAACGATCTTTTCACCGATCATCAATCAAACTTTGACCCAAACCCGAGTTACCGCGTACGATGGGCAAACCGTCGTGCTCTCCGGTTTGATTACGAAAAACAGAACGTCGCGTTCGAGGCGAGTACCATTTCTCGCAGATATTCCGATCGCGGGCGCTTTGTTTCGATTCGATAGTGAGTCAGAAATCAGAACGGAGCTTCTCGTAGTCATGACGCCTCGAATCATCAACTACAACGATGATCAAAAACTCGAAATGATCAAGCAAGTAGAATCATCACGCATGAGCTGGTGTCTCGCTGATGTTCTCAACATTCATGGCGACCACGGACTTTCGCCTGGAAATGGACTTTGGGGACCAGCCGCTTCGCCCGTAATCTATCCTGATCTCCAACCGACAGTCGACTCACCACGACGAAATGGTCCACCCAGTTCCATGAACATCGGACAGCCCGAGTTGATGAACTCGCCAGGTACCGAAATGCTGGACGGTTATCCGATCAATGCACCCGTTCGCTCTAATTCCGATGCAGGGCGCACGCTTCTGAATGCTTCGGAGTACAACGACCAACCCTCGGTGAACTCGGCGTCACCGATCCAAAACTCTACCTATCTGCAAGGAAATCAGTATCCGCAAGGAGCGCAGGGTGGATACAACGGAGTGGCACCTGCATCCTATCGACCGTCTGCACCAACTGCCCGTGTCGCAAACGGACGATGAAATAACCAGATGATCCGTCCCACTTGTCCACTTCGCACAAATAGGACGCTAGGCGATTGACTGTTAATCGAATTGTGGACCAAACGCATACGTCCGATCTTTACCCTCGTTGCCCGGAACATTGCCAACACGGAAGTGCTACTCATGATAAAAATACACAGGTTCGCCAAATGGATTTCGCTATGTGCAATCGTGTTTTGCACCACCGGTTGCGAAACATTGACCTCAGGCAGCCCGGCCAGCAAAAAGAAAAAGAAGGATGCGAGTTGGTCCCTCTTTAAGAAGAAGGAATATCAAATCCCGCAGAGCATGAATGTTACGTGGGCCCATGACGTGATCACGCTTCCGGGAAAACCACCTACACGCGGATTTGGGGGTCGATTTTATTTTTATAATGAGAAAACACAGGCGATTCCGGTTGACGGCGACTTAGTCGTCTACGGTTTTGATGACACCAACAAACAACCGTTGAGGGAAGACGAACTGAGTCAAGCGGACAAACGATTTAGGTTCACAGCCGAGCAGTTTACGACCCACTTTAGTGAAGGGGAACTCGGTGCGTCCTATAGCGTTTGGATTCCATGGGATGAAGCTTATGGTGCTCCCAAGAAAATTATGTTGATTCCAACGTTCATGACCAAAGACGGACGGTTGATTCGCGGTGCATCGGCCAACCTAAATCTGCCGGGGAAAAGCAACGATGACAACACACCTGGCCTGATTCTGCAAGCATCCGCCACCATTCCGACGGCGCTACCTGGCCAAATCCCTGGTGCTCGACAACGAACCATTCCTGCTGGCCAAACTCCATCCATCATTGGAACTCAAACGACCACCATTCAAGTCCCAAGCAACTCCTCGATCGGTCGACCGAACAGTTCGCGCACGGTCGGCGATGCATCTTCGATGGGTAACGCTGACGGGCAAAGTCAGATCGATATGCAAAACCAATGGATACAAGAAGCTCAGCGGCAGATCAGCTATGCGAATGCCATGAATGCATCCACGGCAAACGTGAATCCCGCTGTCACACAAGGATCCGCAATCAGCGCCCAAAGTGTCCCTCAATCCACATCAATGCCCGCGACCTCGACATCCAATCGCGCTCCACAAATCTACTTTGATCCGCCCGTCTTGATGCCTCCGATGCGGGCCAACGTTCAAACCAACAATCCTAACGGATGGGCACTGCCGGAATTTTCTCAGGGGTCTTATTCCGGACTAGCACCTCGTTCTTCACTGAGTTCACCCCAGGTTCCAGCAACACAAGGCGTTCAGCCAACTTCTTATCCGACTCGCTAGAGACTTCGCCGCGGATGACCACGGTTCCTGCTTCCACGGAATAATTGACATTCGCAATCCGCGGAGGAAGCGGAATACGCCCCATGCGAGCTTGCACGTTGGCAGCCGCAACAGCTGAAGTGTCCCGCGTAATGTCGATGTCCGGTTTGACGATGGTTCGAATTTTTGACTTGGCTTGATTGGCATTGGCTCTGCCTGCTTGGCCTCCACCTAATCCTCCGAGACCTCCAATACCTCCAAGTCCTCCTGTGCGACCAAATGCAGTAATACCACCAAGACCTCCAAGTCCGCCGATCCCACCTTGGCCACCCGCGCCAAATTGTGTGTTGGTTCCGCCGAACTGACTTTGCTGTTGCTGTCCGCCTGTTCCTCCGGTCCCCAACGCATTTGTTTGCGGAACCACCACTCCGTTCGCTGCATTTAGTGTTGAGAATTCTTGGCCGGGACGAATCACTCCGGAAACGCCTCGGCCACCAAAGGCACCGGAAACACCAGCGCCACCAAAGGGACCGTTTGCAGGTGAGAACGTACCGCCGGTAGCTCCCGTTGTCGCGCCTCCAATGCCTCCGGCGCCGCCAACTCCGGCCACTCCGGTCTGCCCTCCAAATCCCTGAGTTCCGCCGAACCCTTGTTGTGGGGCTCCGCCGAACCCACCCGTGCTTCCTGTCTGAAACTGCCCTAACGCATCGGCTCCCGACGAAATCAAAGCTAAAGCTGCGCCCAATGCGAAATTCGTGAATGTGTATTTCATGATTTGATCAACGGATCCTATTTAGTTGTGGCGACGAACACATACCAACTCTACGGTAAGCGATCTCGCAAATGAGCGCGATAATCATTATCAACCCACGGTCCGGTCACAAGCAATGCATGCATTTGCATTTTTGTGCCGATTTTCCCGGCTTCTCAAATGATATCGAATCCTCGGACGGCATCGCTCGACTTCAAGCCATCGAGTGATCTTTAGTGCGATCAGTCCGATCAGACCGATAAATCCAATCCGACCGAACTATCCGATTAGTCGCTGCTAAACCCAGACCGAATACAGCAACAGCACCATCATGGCTGTCCCACAAATCGTTTTGAGGAGAGTGCCAAGCAGTTTGCCCCACAGCGCTCCCCAGCCGATCCGAATGCTGACGTCCCATTCCTTGCCAGCCCATCTCTCTCCGGCCACGGCTCCGCCAAACGCGCCCAGTCCACCGAAAACCACGGCACCGACCAAGCTGCCCACCACAGGAATCGGAATACCGACGAACATGCCCACAATCGCGCCGACCACCGAGCCCACGACGGCCAGCGCCGTGCCTCGTTTGGTGCCGCCCAATTGGTTCACCCCCGCTGCCCCCGCCAGAAACTCAACAATCTCGCCAACCGTGGCCATGACGACGATGCCGATGGCCGCCGGCAGTTCAATATCGACGTGCATGCTGCTTGGTGCCAAATAAGCCAGTCCAAGCGTCAATACGACGAGTCCCCAATTCCCCGGAAATCCAAGCAATGTGGCCACCCAGAGGAGCGGGGCTACGATGGTGATCAAGCTAGCAATGGCATAGCCCATGCGATTCAATTCCAATCAAAATTTGAGCCCGAGGCGCTAGAAGTTCGTTCCACTTTCGTCATAAGTCTTTCGCTGGATTTGTGTTGAGCCTGAGACGCTAGCCGAGTCTTATGATCGATCGGCTAGCGCCTCAGGCTCAATAAGACGAACGATTTGTGGTTCGATTCGCGAGATGCGATCTTTGTATTTGTTAAGTTCTTTTCCAAATGTTGGCGAGCGGCAACGGAATGGGTTATGCTATTGGGCACATCGTCCTAATGTGTTTGGTATCTTGATCGCCCACGGGGGAGGAGTCACGATGAGCGAATGCTCCGCGTTAGATTGTAGCGTTTTAGTTCTCAATCGTTTTTATATGGCGGTCCGTGTTGTCGATGTACGCCGCGCCATGACGCTGCTCTATCGTGGATGTGCCGAAGTCATCGTGATCGAAGAAGATCAATACGCAAACTATGACTTCGAGAGTTGGTGTGAAATGTCCGAGCTACACGCGCTTGAGAAGCAAAGCGGCGAAGATTATTTAAGGACTCCAACGCGAGAACTTCAAGTGCCTCGCATCGTTCGGCTTGTCCTCTATGATCGGATTCCCAAGTCCACGGTCCGCTTCAATCGCAAAACTCTCTTCGCGCGCGATGGATATCGTTGCCAGTACTGTGGCCAGACCCGACCTATGAGCCAGTTGAGTCTGGATCACGTCGTGCCTCGATCTCAAGGTGGAAAGACCACTTGGGAAAACGTGGTCTGCTCGTGCATGTCGTGCAATAGTAAAAAGGGAGGACGGACTCCATTTCAGGCATCGATGAAACTCCTATCAACACCCGTTCGCCCGCACGCGAACCCTGGTATTGCGATCACTCTCAAAGACCCTCGCTATCAGTCTTGGAAGACATTCTTGGCGTCTGCCGCAAGCTAGTGTAGGTCCGCATCTCCGAGGCGGACGTACTGGCCATCGGAACCCTCATCCTCCGCATGGAATTGCATTCCAAACCGGCTGTTACGCTGAAATGGAATCCGTGCAGCGCGTGTTCGGTCGCAGCGAGTACCAGCGTCTCGGAGATACGCTGCTACGTAACCGCAAATCATGCCGTCCGTTTGAGCCGTTCCAGCGTGAGGAGAACATCGTAAAGATCGCGGGTGATGACGACCGGATCGTCGGCAAAGTCCCTTACCCAACTTAACTTGTTTGCCCCGGCATGTTGGAGGGCAGGCATGATATCCCGAATTCGGACCGTGACGGTCGCGGTAGGTCTTGCCTCCGGAGACGCATCGAAGGGTGTGTGAAGCTTAATGCCATCGAACGCACAGGGCTTGGTCGTGGTTTCCGTACCGCAATAGTCTGCATCGCAGGTGGCATGATCGAAGGCGACGACTCGAAATGCAGGCTTATTCATCGGCAAACTGCTTCCAAAATAGGGGGAAACGAACTTCACGATAGATGAAGTGTGTCAGTTGTTTCGACTGGGTAAGCTCTAACGCTTTAGGTTTTTCCGAAGAAATCCCATGAATTGTTCCGGCAAAGCGATCGGAATTGCGTTTCAAAGGATTCCATGTGAAATGAGAAGTATCGGGGTCTATTGCATGTATTCGCTCCGACTCGTTGCGTAAAGCTTGACAATTGCGAGGGACTCACCTAGATTCCCAGTCTGTTTGCTTGCATGCAACTCCTTGCACCTCGGTGCGTTACGACTCCCCAAACTATGAAGGACTTCAAACTTCGATTTCGGACTCTAGATCAAACGACTTGATCGTGGATTTAGGGCCAACATGATTCGTGGAATGAACCACTCTGCTTATGAAAGATATTCAAGCGATCGCGCGATACATGCGCCTTCCTGAAGAACAACTCAAATTTCCAATCGAGTTGCTCAATCAAGGTTACGAACCCAACTATTTGGCGAATTATCGACCTGACGAACTTGGGAATATCGACGAGCAGACTCTCTCGATCTTGCTCCGCGCTTTGAAATACTCCGAAGCGCTCAAGGCCCACAAAGAGAAAGTTCATGTAACACTCGATCGCGAACAACAATGGAACGATACGGTCGCGGGAGTCATTGGCCAATGCAATACGATCTCTCAAGTCGACACGGTGATTCGACATCTTCGTGCGCGCCGCAACTCGCGAGCTATCTCGGACAAATGCCCGCAGGTTGAGATCGTCGGGCAAGCCATCTTGACGATGCAGGGTGATCCACCAAAAGATCTTGTCGCTTGGGTTGTGGAACAAACGGCAGTTGCACCCGAGCAAGCCGCCGAGATCTTGGAGAATACAAAAAAATGGCTGGTGCATTTGCTGAGTGAGGACGTCAAGCTGATCCAAGAGCTGCAGCGCACGATCCTTAAGAAGGCTTCGATCTCCATCAAAGTACTTCCAGACCCTCCCAAGGGGAGCGATGCTGAGAAGCAACTTGAGCACTCGGAAACTGAGCCCGCCATTGCAACGGCAGAAATATCGTCGACCGAATCGCCAAGTCCATTGATTGCGACCGCACTGCAGGCCGAGCCAGTCGCCGACATCTCGTCCGAAGCCACGGAAGCGGGCACCGTGTTTCCGGTCGTTATCGATTCAGTCATTTCGGAAGTTTCCGATCCAATCATGGCTTCAGAGCCAGTGAGCCCAGAGCCAGCGAGCCCAGAGCCAGCGAGCCCAGAGCCAGCGGCTCTTGAGGCTCCTCTCGCTGTACCCATCGCGGAGTTTCATCAAGGAAGAAAACAGTCCAAGGGAATCAAGACCAAGACGCTTTCGGACAAGCAGCTATCGCCTCGCCAGCGGCGGCGAAAGTGGTTGCGAAGCATATTGGAATCCTATGCAAGGTTGAGAAAGCCTCTGGCTGCGCTGACTCCTTACCAGATACTGATGTTGTCGCGTGGACAGCGTTCCCAGATTGTTGCGATTCAGTTTCACTACGACGAAAAGCCACTGGTTCAAGTATGCCGAGAGTCGCTCTGTCCGGGGCGGCATCCCATGCATCATTGGTTGATGGAAATCGCACAAGAGGGCCTTAAGTCGTACATCCTGCCCCGATTGCATCAAGACGTCCTCGCGATCCTGGAAGAGGATGCGCACACGGACCTCACCGAAGCGGCCGTCGTGCATTTGCAATCTTCGTTGTTGCAACGACCTGTTCGCGATCATCGCATTATGGTCATCGACGCCATCGGTCCGAAAATGGCTGCCGTCGTGATTGTTGACCAGGATGGCAACGTCGTGTTCACCAATGAGATTGCGTGCAATAGTAATCGTTCGGACGTTGTGGCGCAAAACGTCGTCTCGTTGGGACAATGGGTTCACGAACACAAAGTCACTTTGCTTGCCTTGTCCAACGGTCCATCGCGTCGGTATTTGATCCATACGGTTTCCGAGTTGCTGAAGCAATCGGGTGAGGAATCGCTTTACTGGACGATGGTGGACCGCGCCGGTGCTGATAGTTATTGCATGTCTCGCGGTTGCTTGATAGAGCTCCCCAAGATCTCCCGCCGTCATCGAGCTGCTGCTTGGTTGGCTTGGCGATTGCAGGACCCTCTCAAACAAATTCTCAAGGTGGATCCGGTTCGATTGCGATTGGGCTCGTACCAACGCGAGTTGCCTCAACGAGAGCTGGAAGCGGCACTTCAAGACGCGGTCTCAGCCGCCATCACGCAAGCGGGTGTCGACGTATTTCACGCAAGCGTGGATGTGCTGAAACGCATTCCGGGCATGACAGCCGAAGCCTCCAAGGCGGTTGTGCGCGCTTGTCACGAAGATCGAATTACCAATCGTGAAACCTTGATGATCGTCCTCCGCGAACACTTGTCCGAAATGCAGGCCCGTCAAGCCATCGGGTTCCTCAAGGTTTACGGCAGCACGAATACTCTGGATGGAACCACGATCCATCCCGATGACTATCGATTGGCCGAACGATTGGTCGCGCACGCTCAATTGACGTTGCCGGCAGCTTGTCCGGAAAACTGGACCAAGCCCGACTATGCAAAACTGGCCGAGGCTACCGCTGCGGCGACCGTGGAGCATGCTGTTCAAGCCTCCCAGTCCACGGAAACAGTCGACGCAGAACTCTATCATTCGGAAACCGATGGGGCCGTGGCCTCGGATTCCGAACTGGATGCGACTCCGTTCGCAGCCGAACTCTCAGAGGCAACCGAATCTCTGAACTCAGAACAAACAGATGCACCCGAGTCTAGTTTGGAAGCAGGTGCTGAGACCGTTGAATCCGCTGTGTCCGATAC
>JBEBHM010000814.1:0-3755 GCA_040080875.1 Pirellula sp. | reverse complement strand
CATCCTCAATTTGGTTCGTTCGACACTAAATCCGAGAACCCAAAAATCAATCTGCACGACGCGCTAGGTTAGGATTTCTTGAATTACGTTGCCGTGCACATCGGTGAGTCGGAAATCTCTACCCGCGTGACGGTATGTTAACCGCGTGTGATCGATACCTAATAGATGCAAAATGGTTGCATGGAAATCATGAACGTGGACTCGATTTTCCGCGACCACCGCCCCGATCTCATCCGTGCTGCCATAGCTGACTCCAGGCTTAACTCCTGCACCCGCGATCCACGATGAGAAGCAGGCGCTGTGGTGGCCACGCCCCTTTTCGCCATCCACACCCGGTGTTCGTCCAAATTCCGTGGTCCAAACGACCAACGTGTCGTCGAGCATGCCCGACCTCTTGAGATCCTTGAGCAGCCCCGCGATGGGTTTGTCTATGATCTTGGCGTGTTGTGCGTGCTCCGCCATGTTGCCGTGTTGATCCCAATTATTGCTCGAGCTGCCATCAATCAGCTCAATGAATCGAACTCCTCTTTGGGCCAACCGCCGAGCTACCAAACATTTCCAACCAAAACCATCGGTTTGTCCCTCCTTGAGACCATATAGTTCCAGTGTCTCTCGGTTCTCCTGAGATAGGTCAAACGCTTCGTACGCTTCGGTCTGCATGTGGAATGCGGTTTCAAAGGTGCGAATGCGCGCTGCGAGCTCCGAGTCGTTGCCGCGTTCTTTCAAATGCCGATTATTGAGCGCGCCCGTCAAGCCGAGCTCCAATTGTTGAACTCGTTCTTGCGGCGTTCGTCGTTCCAGATCGACGATCGGTTCTTTACCCGGCACGACGCGCACCCCTTGATGGTATGCAGGCAAGAAATCGTTGGCGTACACTTGTGTCCCTGCATACGGCATCTGTGCCGCCAAAACCATGAACGATGGCAAGTTGCTGTTGACCGTACCGAGTCCATAACTGATCCATGAACCGATGCTTGGCCGGGAGAAAAAGAACGAGCCCGTATGCATGGCGAGTGTGGCTTGATAATGTTCGTTGTCATCCGACTTCATCGATTTGATCAAGCAGATGTCGTCCATGCACTCGCGCAAATGGGGAAATAGATCGCTCACCATCGTTCCACATTGTCCTCCGGGGCGGAATTCCCACATCGGCTTGAGCAGAACGCGTTGCTGATTGGAGAGTCCTCCACCGATACCCGTTTTCTTGCCGTCCGCCTTGAACAGTTCGGGCTTATGGTCAAACGTATCCATGTGCGAGACGCCGCCATTGGAAAAAATGAAGATCACTCGCTTGGCTTGGGCCTGGAAATGCGGATCTTTCGGAGCAAGCGGATCTACATTGTTCTGGGTTGCATTGCCCTGTGCAAGCAATTCAGCCAACATACCGGGCATCAACAGTGAGCCGGCTGCAAGACTTTGGATGATGTGTCGTCGCTTCATTAGTCTAAGTACACCAACTCATTGGATCTCATCAAGGAACGGGCCAACGATCTCCAGCATTCACGATCTAAGTCATCACCAGACGCACCATCGATCGACAGTTGTTGGCGGATGTTGACTAGGAATTCGCTGACGTTTCGAAACTCGTCTGGGCTTGGAGGGCGGCCGAACAATTGCAACCAAGCCCCCTCAATGCGTCGGACTTCGTCGCTCTCCGTGCGAATACGATTCGCAAATCCCGCAGCTTGTTCGTGGACAAATTTGTCGTTGAGAAGATAGAGCGCTTGCAATGGAGTGGTGCTTGTCGTTCGCATAGGCGTGCTGACCGCCGGATCCGCCCCATCAAAGATAGCCAAGTAGGGATGACGCTGAATGCGCTGCGACATCAAATAAACGCTACGGGCGTTGGTCTCGTAGACGGCTTTGAATGGGTTATGTTGGGTGAACTGCCAATCGGATGGTGGTGGGAAAGGGTGTGGGCCCGGGCGATTCGGATCCAGATGGCCCCCCAACATCAAAAGCGAATCGCGAATCGCTTCGGCATCCAATCGTCGCCTGGGATAAGCTGAAAGCAATACATTCGTTGGGTCTTTCTCAGCGGCGATGGCCGACAAGGGACTGCTCTGCTGATAAGTTTGCGAGTTCATGATCGTGCGATGCAGAGCCTTGATCGACCAGCCCGAATTCATGAACTCTCCTGCAAGCCAATCGAGCAACTCGGGATGGGAGGGCGGCTTTCCTTGTCTGCCAAAATCGTTGGGGGTTGGCACCAAGCCCTGCTTGAAATGGTAGAGCCAAATGCGGTTGACCATGACGCGAGCGGACAGTGGATTGTGGCGATCGACGATCCAATTGGCCAGGTGCAGCCGACCGCTCGTCAGGTCATCCTTCGGCAAAGGAGTTCCATCGAGCACCTTCAAAAATCTACGCGGAACGACGGTCCCTAACTTGAGTGGGTCCCCTTTGACATGAACAGCAACGTCTTCGATGGCGTCGGATTCCGCAACGGCATAGAGAGTTTCATATGGGAGAGCTTGCTTCGAAAACGACTTTGCGACTTTCTCCGCCTCTTTGTGTTGCTTGGTTAAGCTCTCTTTGTCTGATCCACTCGCTTCATCGCGGGCTTTAGCGATCCGTTTCACCTCCGCGTCGAGTTCCTTTTGACGCACTGCGCGCTCAAGTTGAACTCGGTCCACCTCATCCTTGGAAGCAAGGGTCACAAGGTTCTTTTGGCGTTGTTCCAGTTCGATGCCGGGCCAGGGATAGCGAGTGCTATGAAAGATTCCGTAGAGGGCGTAGTAATCTTCGGCAGTCACCGGATCAAATTTGTGGTTGTGGCATCGCGCGCAGTTGATCGTCGTCGCTAGAAATGTGCGGCCTAAATTGTCGAGAGTATCCTCGATGGTCAAATGCTGTGGGTAGTCGTCCACCCTGGAGCCAAATCGACGTGCATTGGCGATGTAGCCGGTGGCAATCAAGCGTTGTCGTTTCTCTTCCGGCGAGTTTCCCCCCAAGAGATCTCCTGCGAGTTGCTCTCGAACAAATTCATCGTAGGGCATATCGCGGTTGAAGGCATCGATTACCCAATTGCGATACAAGCCCATTTGAGGAATCGGGAAATCGGAATTATCACCGGCAGTGTCCGAATAGCGGACTACGTCCAACCAATATCTTCCCCAGCGCTCGCCATATTGCGGCGATTCGAGCAACCGATCGACCACTTTGGAAAACGCATCGTCGGAGTCGTCGCTTAGGAACGCATCGATGTCTTGTAGCGTCGGTGGCAAACCGATCAAATCAAAGGTTGCTCGCCTCAGGAGTGTTCTTTTGTCAGCGGCTGCATTCGGGGAAAGTTGGGCCGCATCGAGTTTGGCCATGAGAAAATGATCGATCGGATTCGCAGGCCACTCCGGTTTGGAAACAGAGGGTAGAGCGGAACGCGACACAGGTTTGAGGGACCAAAATTCTCGAGCCTTGTCCCAATCGACATCGGTCTTGGCTTTTAGCGCGGCAACGGTATCTTCGACACGCGGGTCTGGGGCCTTCATTCGGATCCATGCTTCCAGGTCCGCTATCTGCGCCGCATCGAGTTTCGTCTCGGGGGGCATTTTGAGTTCTGGGCTGGAATGGCGAACAGCGCTCATAAGCAAACTGTTGTCGGGGTCACCAGGGATGAGCAACGGCTCGGTAATCCCACCCCGCACAATACCCACGCGGGAATCGAGCAACAAGTTCCCGCCCGGTTCATCTGCCTCTTTGCTATGGCATTCGTAACAGTGGGTTATCAGAAGCGGCCGGATCTTGCTTTCGAAGAA
>JBEBHM010000813.1:0-3755 GCA_040080875.1 Pirellula sp. | reverse complement strand
AATGTCGGTGCTAGGGTCCTCGTTGCTGGTCGGGCACAGGATCGTTCCATCGTCGAGTTGAATCGGCTTGTTCTTGATCGGACCGAGGATCCCTTCGGGCAATCTGCGAGGCGTTTCCCATGTCTTGCCATGGTCCGTCGAGCGAGTCAGCATTCCCCACCATGTTCGCGGCGTTGGACCGGCTTTATAAAACAGCAAGAGAGGGCCCTGTTTGGGTTGGAACAAGACAGGGTTCCACGTCGGGTGGCGGACCACCGTGCCATCATTCAGCGTGTACTGCACGCCGTTGGCAACCTCGACCGGTTCGGCCCATCGCCCATCTACATTTCTAGACACCCAGATTCCAACGTCGGGATGCTTTTCGTACGTACCGCCAAACCAAGCGGCAACCAATGTGCCGTCCGTTGTTTGTTCGATAGTGGATGCATGGCAACTCGGAAAGGGTGCCGTTTCGTAGATAAACTCGGATCGGACGATCGCAGGGTTCTGGATCGCAGCGTCCTGGGTGGCAGTGTCCTGGGCTATCATTGCTTCGCAATTGAAGACAATCGCTAGACCAAGTGCAGTCGTTAGCGTGTGAAACCAGTGGGGTAAATGCATTGCGGACTCGGTAAGGCAGGTCGATGGGATGTGAGGAAGCCACAGTTTACTCCAAACATCCTGCGGTGAGCAACATGCAAATACTTCGGCGCAGGATGGCGTTTAGGCTGCCGCTAGACGGCCCTCGCCGATTTTGCGGAGCAAAAGTCGCCACAAATACCTCGCCGATTTTGCGGAGCAAAATCGCCACAATTGCTAACTACCGTTGCACCCTGGAAAAGACATAAAGCATTTCCCTAGCGATTTGCAAACATCGTTCGTCGTAGCGGGCGGTTTCTCCTGGTGTGCCGTCGGCAGCTTTCGGATCGTCGAATGGGAGAGCGATCCGAAGGTCCGCGCCGCGTACCAACGGGCAACCTTGGTCCGCTTGTGAGCATGTCATGACCGCACAAAAATCCGTTTGCGGGTTGGATTCATCATCGTACTTTTTGGAAAAGCACAACAATGGTTCTCTCCTTTCCGAAAACCGGACTTGGTATTTTGGGTTCGCGTCTTCGCTGAGTCGTTTTATCTCAAGACCGGCTCTATGCATCGCCGCAATAGCGCGAGGGTTGAATGCGGTGGCTTCCGTCCCACCGGAGAACGTTTCGACACCCTCCACTCCATATTCGGCAGCAGCTACGGATGCCCAGATCTGAGAAATGTGACTGCGGCGAGAATTGTGAGTGCAGATAAAGATCAACTGGACTCGCTTTTTGCTTTGCACGCGCTGTGTGACGTAGTCGGCTAGACGATCAAGGTCGGTCTTTCGCTCATTCGAGATCTTGTCAAACTCAGCCGTTCTGGCTCGAACATACTGCGAAAGCATATTGGATGGCACCGTCGGATCGGGAATGGCGGTCGATGGAAACACACACAGCACCGCCATAAAAATGGTCGACATGATTCGATTCATGGTGGCTAATCCCAAGAACATGTGTGGCTCGTGCATTGCCTGTGTTAGGTGAGCGGCAGAAAAGTATCTAACGTAGCGGCATTCCCAAGAATTCCAAACTTACGGAATTCTTGCGAATGCCGCTACGAAGAAAGGTATGCTTCATTTCACCTCTCGCCATACAAGAATAACTCCTTTGGCCAGGGATAGCTACCCGGTTTGAAAGCGATGATACTGCCTGACGGCGTCGAGAAGCAAGCGGCGCCGCGAATGCCAGTGTTGATGGCTTCGAACCGACTCCACTTCATCGCGTCCACAAATGCTCTTGCGGTTTCGCCTCCCTCGAGCAGAATCAGTGCAGTTGGTTTTTCCAAGGCCAAGCGGATGGCGCGTTGAATCAGTTGCGTTAAGCACTCATCTCGGTCGTCGCATCCGATTTCACCAACTGCGAGCATGATTCTCTTGTTGTTTTGCCATGCGCCATCAGGCATCGCCGTTTTCCCATCCACAACTAAAAAACCTCGCTCTGTCATTTCGGAATTTCGGTGATTTCGCCATGCATGGTGACTGCCGCACACGAACAAAACGTATTCACTCAACGGCGAGCAGCGGGTTGTCCGCGACGGTAAGCTATCGAGCAGGCTTGCAAAGAAATCCGAACCACCGGCCGGTAGAGCGTTCCCAATGTGGTTCGGCATGTCTCGAAGACTGGCGATGTTCGGAATCCTGATGCACGGTGTGGGTGGCATGATTTCATCGATTACATTCGTCTTCATTGGATGGCAAGGATCAAAACCAAACTCAGTTTCATGAAGCGGGACGCCGTCGATGTAGTACCGACCATCCACGATGGTCCTCGCCATGGAAGGATTGGCAGGTACGTAAATACATTCCGATTTATCGAGGCATGCGAGCATAGTAAGAATTTCGGCACGCGGATTGCCTCGGAACACCGAATCGGTCTTTTTGTAGATCCATGTAGGCATTGCACGGGCGACTTGCGCCGTCACGTTACGGATCGTCTCCGCAGCTTGATCAGGCGTGCCCGCCCGTGTTTTGGTATCTATCGCGATGACGTCCGATCGACCGTTCGGGTCAAAGCGAGTTTGCACCTCAGCTGTTAGTCCGTGTTGGACCGCAATGCAAGCAAGTTCCGCAGCACCCGAAAGATCATCGGCGATCACTACGATCATCGGTCACTCCATTCCCGTTCGGCGCGTCGCAACTCGCCAATCGCGCCGCCAAACGAACAGCCTCCACCATGCTGCTGCCATTAGCAAGACCCTGCCAAGCGATGTCGCACGCAGTACCATGATCGACGCTGGTACGAGTGATCGGGAGGCCCAACGTTGTGTTGACCGCATTATCAAACGCTAAGGCCTTGAGAGGGATGTGACCCTGGTCATGATACATGCATATGAATGCATCTGTGCTGCGTCGTTTTGCAGGCAAGAAAGCGGTGTCGGGCGGCACAGGACCCTCGACATCATACCCCTTAGAACGGGCCGCCTTGATTGCCGGAATGATAATCAACTCCTCTTCGCGATTTCCAAACAGTCCATGCTCACCGGCGTGAGGGTTCAAACCAAGAACGCACAGCTTGGGCCTCGTGCCACGAATTCGCTTCATGGCATCATTCGTCAGTTCGATCACATCGACGATTCGGTCGATTGTCAGAAGAGCGGGAACTTCATGATAGCCAACATGCACCGTCACAAAACTTGCCCGAACTTCGTCGCTGTACTGAAACATACAGGCGCGCTTTGCATGGGTCTTGTCCGCGAAAATTTCCGTGTGTCCCGGATACGGGATTCCAGCAGCGCGAAGGGCTTCTTTGTTGAGTGGTCCCGTCGCGACCGCAGCCACTTGATTTGCCAAAGCCGCCTCGATGCTCTTGATGACATACCTGTAGCCAGCCGCGCCGGTCTGTGCGCTAACGACTCCAGGTCTAAAGTTGGTAGCATCAAAACCAGGCAAATGCAAAACGGACGGCTTGTCAATGGTTGCATAAAGCTTAGGCCACTCGCGTTCCTCGACGATGTTGATCGGCATCGCTAGGCCCGTATGCTTTGCACATTGGGCAAGGATTCCCGCGTCACCGAAGACTACTGGCGTGAGGCCGCTGCAAACCCCGGCATTGGCAAGGAGCTGGAGGCACACTTCTGGTCCGATCCCTGCCGGGTCTCCCATGGTCACTGCTATCGTTGGCTTCGTCACATTTACTTTCGTATCTTGAGATCACAGGCTAGTAGGCGACCGGCAAGCTGAAAACTACCTGTAG
>JBEBHM010000141.1:0-14086 GCA_040080875.1 Pirellula sp. | reverse complement strand
CAAGAATTGGGTAAGATAGGCGGGTTGCAAGGCTAGCTGCGGGAAGCGAGATGCAGACCGAGATCAGACTGATACCCAACCACACAACTACGATCTCAATTCGGTACGAAACTGGAGAGTTCTACGACCAAAGCGAGGTCCGTAACATGTGAAGTTCGAAGTTCGAAAGCTCGGACCGGCTGAATTATCGTCGGACTATTCGGACTTGAGTTGTTGCATGAGGCGGCGATGGACGGTAGCGATTCGTTGGATGCCTAAAGTTCGCCGCCTTCAGATGGGAGCTTATCGAGGAGGGGCAAGGTTGTCGTGCTCGTCTAGGCTCCGTGCTCGTTCACGCACCGACGCAAGGTTCGGTGGGGTCCAAGGATGTTCGCCAACCACCCTGCCAGAACAAGGTGAACAGTGCATGAAGAACAGTGCATGAACAAGGTGAACAGTGCATGGCACCAACCGAAGGGCCCCTCGGCAACTTCGGATGAAGAGCGATGCATGAGGCGGCGATGGACGGTAGCGATTCGTTGGATGCCTAAAGTTCGCCGCCCTCAGATGGGAGCATGTCGAGGAGGGGCACGGGTGTCCTGCTCGTCTAGCTTCCGAGCTCGTTCACGCACCGACACAAGGTACGGTGGGGTCCAAGGAATGTTCGCCAACCAGCCTGCCAGAATAAGGCGAGCAGTGAACAAGGCGAACAGTGCATAGCACCAACCGAAGGCCCCATGGCACCAACCGAAGGCCCCTTTACTGGATTCAAGAAGTCGCATTGCAAAATCATTATTAATGCGTCCTTGCCCCACTTCATCAATTAGCGTTTGTCGATCCATTTTTCATCAAGCTCAAATTGTTCACAAGCCGTCGTGCCGCGTGGGCGACTCGAACCCCAACCATTCTATTTGCCAATCGTCGAATTCATCAATTGGCAAAATTGCGTTGACGTTTCATCGTAGTTGTGTGCGACAAGGATGTTAGGTTCGTATTCACTATGGAAAACAGTACCCACATCTAATAGGTTTCGATCGTGCTCGAATCCACGGGCCACGATCGACTTGGAAAGAATAAATGCACGCAAACAAAGCCCGTTTTTTGGCTCGGTTTTGGCCTCGCGATGGCTCGCAAACGAGTGTTGTGAAATTGTGGTTTTGTGGTATATTTTCGCGTCGCTCGTAGTGCCAAAAAAACCTGCAAAAACACAGCGAAAATGCCGTTTTTTGCAAATCCAACTTTTGGCACGAAATTGTTCCCCCTGTCGAAATGGCAAGCCACGTGTCGAACGTTCCTCCCGATGATTTTGATCCCAACGATCCAGCTTCGTTGCCACCCGCAGGCAGCGGCTCCGACGGGGGAGATGGCGGCGGCGAAAAAATGATCGAGGAATCGATCGAAAATGAGCTTCGGGATAGCTATCTGACCTACGCCATGAGCGTCATCGTCAGCCGCGCGTTGCCTGACGTTCGAGACGGACTCAAGCCCAGCCAACGCCGAATTCTGGTCGCAATGAACGACTTGAATTTGACCCCGGGTGCCGCACGCGTCAAATGCGCGAAAATTGCCGGGGACACGTCTGGCAACTATCACCCGCACGGCGAAGCGATCATCTATCCAACCCTCGTCCGAATGGCACAAGAGTGGAATTTGCGCCACTTACTCATCGACAAGCAAGGTAACTTCGGCTCCATCGCTGGCTTGCCCGCCGCTGCGATGCGGTACACCGAAGCCCGCTTGGCTGCTCCCGCCGCTTTGATGCTGGACGATCTCAAGCTCGATACCGTGGACTTTATTCCAACCTATGACGAACGCAGGTTGGAGCCAGTCGTATTGCCCTCCAAGTTTCCCAATCTACTAGTCAATGGTGCCACGGGCATCGCAGTTGCCATGGCCACTAGCATCCCTCCGCATAACTTGCGAGAGGTGTGTGCCGCGATCATCAGGGTCATCGAGGATCCTGAAGTCTCGATTGCCGAACTCAATGAGATCATCCCTGGACCGGACTTCCCAACCGGTGGAATCATCTGCGGGCGCTACGCCATCCGACAAGGCTATACCACTGGCCGTTCCACGATTGTGCTGCGCGCGAAAGTCGATGTCGAAGAGGGCAAGAAATCACGGCTCATTATTCGCGAAATACCTTATCAGCAGTTCCGGGACCGGGTGATCGAGCGAATCGCAGAACTTGTTCGCAGCGAACGCATCAAGGGCATCTCTGCCATTCGCGACGAGAGCGATCTCAAGGAGCCTGTCCGAATCGTGATCGAGATCAAGCAGAACTCGGATCCGCACGTTGTACTGAATCAACTCTATCAGTTCTCATCGCTGCAAGAGTCGTTCTCGATCAACATGCTAGCTCTGGTCGATGGCAAGCCGAGAGAGCTGAGCATCAAAGAGTTGCTGCAGGAGTACATTCGTCACCGCGTGACCGTGATCCGACGTCGAACACAGTTCTTGCTATCGGCAGCGAGAAAACGCAAGCACGTCGTCGAAGGTCTTTTGCTGGCGTTGGCAGATATCGACAAGATCATTCTCTTGATTCGCCAGAGCCGCACGCAGGCCGAAGCCAAAGAGAAGCTCATGGGAGTCGAGTGCCCCGCATCGATGATGCAGCGTGCATTGGGAGAACGCGGTTTTTCAGATTTCCAATTGGAACGGGGCACTTCCGATGTTTACACACTGACGAGCGTCCAATCCGACGCGATTCTACGAATGACCCTGGGGCAGTTGGCTGGCCTTGAACAAGAAAGGTTGAGCGACGAGCATGCGTCCATCCTGACCGAGATCGAAAAGTACCGAGTGATATTGGGAGATCCCGCGAACATTTTTGCCATCATCAAGAGTGACATTGAAGATATATCGCGACGGTTCGGCAACGATCGACGTACGGTCATCGATGATCAAGAGCTCGGCAATTACAACATGGAGGATTTGATCACCGAAGAAACCATGGTGGTCACCATCTCGCATCAAGGGTACATCAAACGTATTCCAGCCACGACGTACCGTGCGCAAAGACGGGGCGGCAAAGGAATAGCCGGCTTGCGAGCCGAAGAGGAAGATCCCGTTGAGCATTTGTTTGTAGCCAGCACGCACGCTTATCTGTTGTTCTTTACCAACCAGGGCAAGGTCTATTGGCAGAAGGTGTGGGAAATTCCACAGATGAGCCGCGAAAGCCGTGGTCGCGCCGTGGTGAACTTGTTGAATTTGACCCCCGATGAAAAGATTCGAGACTGCGTCGTCGTGCGAGACTTCAATCTTCCGGGACATTATTTGATCATGGCGACCAAGAAAGGGATCGTTAAGAAAACCGATTTGGAAGCCTACAGTCGACCCAAGAAGGGTGGCATCATCGCTATCAAGCTTCGAGAAGACGACGAATTGGTGGACGTCGTGATTGCTAAACCCAAGGATCAAATCGTCTTGTCGACTGCCAATGGCATGGCCATTCGATTTGCCGAGAGCGATGCTCGACCGATGGGACGCAACACATCGGGAGTCAAAGGGATCACGCTCAAGAAGGACGATGAACTGGTGGGAATGGTGGTCGCAGCGCCCGAAGCAACGTTGCTGACTGTATGTGAGTTTGGATATGGCAAACGAACGACGTTTGGGCCTGGCGACGAGATGGCCGGACGTGAGATTGTGGCGATCACGGATGAGAATGGCGACGAGATCGCTGTCGATGCAATCGCTGTCGATGCAAACGCCGTCGATGAGCCGGAAGAAGAAGCCGAAGACTTTAGTTCCGCCAATCGATACCGAACGCAGCGCCGAGGCGGCAAGGGAGTCATCGACATCAAGACGACCAAACGCAACGGCCGCGTCGTTGGAGTCGTCTCGGTGGATGACAATGACGAGTTGCTGATGATGACGGTTCGAGGCAAGATCCAGCGAGTTGCAGCTCGCGATATCAATGTCATAGGTCGGAATACGCAAGGTGTTCGCATCATGAGCTTGGACGAAAGTGACAAGCTGACGGCCATCGTTCGCGTTCAGCCCGAAGAGATCGACGAATCCGCGATCGCCAAGGCGACGGAGGGTTTGAGCGACGCAACACCTCGAGAAAAACCGACGGACGAAATCGCTGACGTCGACGAGCTGGAACAAGAGCCAGATGACTCCCAGTTAGACGACTCCGAGTCAGACGAAAACCCGTCGAGCGACGAGGTCTAAGTGAGAATTGAGTCTTGACCCAACCCAATCCCGACTCGCTTCTCGTGTTGGTCTGCACCTACAATGAGCGCGGAAATTTGCCGGAGCTATTTGAGCGGATCTTCAGGGTGGATCCGACCACGCACATTTTGGTGGTGGACGACAACTCGCCTGACGGAACGAGCGAGTGGGTTGAGGAGTATCGAAAAACCCATCCTCAAGTCATTCTCATTCGCAGAAGCGGCAAGTTGGGGCTTGGCACTGCTATTCGGGCTGGAATGGAATATGCCATGCAACATGGTTATGCTTGGCTACTGAACTTGGATGGAGATTTGAGCCACGACCCAGCGGCCATTCCCGGGTTGATGGCCAAACGCGACGAATCGGACATTGTGATCGGTTCGCGGTATGTAGAGGGTGGAGGCATGGTTGGATGTTCGTGGCGCCGTGTGTTTGTGAGCAAGTGTGCCAATGCATACGCTAAGATGATCATCGGTTGGTCGGTTCACGACTGCAGCAGTGCCTTTCGGCTGTACCGCGTTGACAGCCTGCGAAAACTTGATCTGAGTCAATTGCGCGGCACCGGCTATGGTTTTCTTGAAGAAGTCCTCTGGCATTTGTTGAACCGGGGAGCGGTACTCAAAGAGGTTGGGATCATTTACAGCGAACGCCGCGAGGGCAAGTCCAAGATTTCGATCAAGGAAGCTTGGTCGACGATCAAATCCATTCACTCCGTGGCCCGATTGCAGAAAGGTTGAGGGTTGAGGGATGAGGGATGAGGTGTGGTGAGTGAGGATCTCAATTCGTAATTCCTAATTCCTAATTCTCAACCCCCCAATCCCAAATGGTGCGGTAGCCGCCGATCTTCTCGATGTAGGCGATCATGTTGGCGTAGAACTCATGCGCAGCAAGCGTAGCGCTGTCACCGATCAAGATTAACTTGCGTCGAGCACGCGTGAGCGCCACGTTCATTCGACGAGTGTCCGCCAAGAAACCGATTTCCGAATCCCGGTTGGAACGGACCAGACTGATCAAGATGGCTTCTTTTTCGCGGCCTTGAAATCCATCGACGGTGTCGATTTCGATTGCCCGGTAGGGGCACTGCATACGCAGCCAACGCACTTGGGCTGCATAGGGTGCAATGACTGCAATGCCATCCGGCGGGATGCCGGATTCGCAAAGCTCGCGAAGCTGCATCAGAATCCATTTGCCCTCCTGAGGATTGCATCGACTCTCTCCGTCAGGGTCCGTCTCTTCTTCCCAGCCAGCCCCTGCGGTATCGACAAACGTTACTGGGCCCTCGATCATCGCGGTATGTGGAGGAGGTACCAGGTCTTTTAGCAAATGCGAACGAACCGATTCGTGCGAGACCAACGTTCCCCCATAAAAGCAATCCGAAGAGTACTGCATGATCTCGTCATGCATTCGATATTGAACCGTGAGTTGACGAGTAATCTTGTCTCCATACGTCCGTACCAATCGCTCCATCAAGCTAATCGAAAAGCCTTGAGTGGCGGCCTCTGCGGAAATGATCGTGGGTGGTAATTGACAATGATCACCCGCCAATACGATTTTTTCGGCCCGCAGGACCACGGGCCAACTACCTGGTTCCGTGCTTTGACAAGCTTCGTCAATGACCGCCATTTGAAACTGACGATCGCCAAGGATTTCTGGATCGAAGTTAGTGGTAGCGCAAACGACATCCGCTCGATCTAAAATACTGGCAATGATTTGGCGCTCGTACAGCTTGGCGTCTTCACGCAATTGTCGAGACTCTTGCCTGAGGTCCTTTCTTGCACCGGGAGCGGGTGCTGAGCGAGTGAATTTACCAGCTTTTACCGCGAGCTTCTCTGCTTCTCGCATCATCTCGGCGACGATCTTGGTTGCTCCGTCCGATTCTACCAGTGCATCCAGCGTATAGGCCTGCATGGCTTCTTGAACACGAGCAGGGTGCCCCAATCGCACGACTCGTATGCGGTTCGCCACCAGTTTCTCAAGCAAATTGTCGACGCCGGTATTGCTCGGTGCACACGCCAAGACTTTCATTCCTTGGTCTACTGCATGCCGAATCAACTCTACCACCGTGGTCGTTTTTCCAGTCCCGGGCGGACCATGGATGATGGCCAGATCGCGTGCCGACATGGCAAACTCGATGGCTTGCCGCTGGGATTCGTTGAATCGCGAATCGATCGGGAGACTGGTCAAGGGATCGAATCGAGGCTCGCGCCCATTGAGCAACATCTCTCGCAACAGAGCCACAGAGCCTCGCGCATTGCCGATCGCCCCCAGGGCGGCCAGTTGTCGATTGCGTGTGACTTCGTCAGGCGAGAGATCCAATCGAAACCTGTCGCCGGACGGCCAATCATCCAGCGCGACTTCGATCGATCGAACGTTGCGGCCGCAGACGATGCCGTAGATAGAACTCGCCTCGTCCTCGCCATCGGAAACGATGATCGGCGATCCAACCCGAAATCGATTCCACGGAAGGTTCAAAGTCCGATTCCTTTTGACAAACGTCACTAAGAAACGACCGCCAATCCCTGATCGATGGTCTTCGATAACAAGATCTAACAGCGTGTCACCGCCGTTTTCGGCGCGGGCGCTGTCTCGATTGCGTCGGCGCTCGGCGAGTCGCTTGCGCTCGGCTTCGGATTCCATGTTCAACCATTCGCGGAGCTGAGCAAAATGTCGATCTAGAATTAAGGGAGTCGAATCGAATGGCATAGAACGTTGCGGTGCATTGGACATGCGAGAATTGTATCGGTGCAGTGGATACGCTGTAAGGTGTAAGGTGTAAGGTGTAAGGTGTAAGGCGTAAGCACTGCCCACTTGGTATACTGACGGTTGCTGTCTCGTTTGACGTCACTCTCTATCAAAAAAGGAAATCCCCAATGATCCTCAAGTTTTTCACGGTCATGACTGTAATGTTATTGTTTGCAGGTGCCGCCTTTGGGCAGAGCAAGGCAAACGGTTTGCTATATGAGCTGCGTTCCTATGTCTCTGAACCTGGTCGGCAGTCGGACGTGCTCAAACTGATCGAGCGGAGCGGGATCGAATACATGACCAAACACAAGATCCAACTTGTGGCCGCCTGGACTCCCGAGGATGCCAGCGACGAAAGGGTGTTTACTTTGGTGAGCCACAAAGACAAGGCATCCAGCGACGCCGCTTGGTCTGCGTTTCAGAATGATGCCGGTTGGAAAGAAGCACTCCAAAAGTCCATGGTGAATGGAACGAAACCAGTAAAATCCGTGGAGAGAATCTTTCTTACCGAAAACGACTACAGCCCCACCTTGAATGTCAAACCCGTCGGCAATCGAGTATTCGAACTGCGAACGTACGTTGCCTCCGAAGGAAACTTGGGCGCACTCAACGCGCGATTCCGAAACCACACGCTCAAGCTATTTGAAAAACATGGCATGACCAACATAGCCTACTACTCTGTCTTGGGAGGCGAGCCGATAACTTGCGAAAAACTTTTGCAAGCCGCTGGGCCGCTTGGCAGCCCCCAAGGCGGAATGGAGCCGAACACTCAGGCGACAGGCAATAGCCTCGTCTATTTCATAACTCATGCTTCGCGCGACGCAGCAAAACAGTCCTTTGATAACTTTCGCAAGGACCCAGATTGGCAGAAAGCACTCAAAGAATCGGAGACCGCAGCCGGCAAGCCGTTGACTGTGAAAGATGGCGTTAAGAGCCTTTTTCTAAAGCCGACGGCATTCTCGCCACTCAAGTAAATGGATAGCGAAGTGTGTGGTTTCGGATTAGGTCGGTTTATGCTACGATGGCTGCATTGGATGCCCTAACAGATTCCCTGTTGGGCATGCTCAAAGACCATTGGACTCTCGAGAAACATTTTACGGACGCACTGGCCCTCTATTGGATCAGCGAATCGCGAATTGCGTGTCTCGACCAACCTGATCGATTTGTCGGATGAATCCAACCCTGCTCGTAATCCCGTTTGCGGTATCACTTAGCGGACTGTTTGTGTGGTTTCTTGTGTGCCGTTTTGGCGGCACTGCAAATCCGCAACCAGTCCATCTAGTGCAACGCTCGCATGCCAACATGGCCATCCGTCCGGCGTTGAACGCTGGTCGAGGTTGTGCGTCGTCATGTTCAAGAACTCGTCCGAAGCGATTCTGCTTCGCGATGTTGTTTCAAACGCGGTTGAAAAAAGCCTTTCGATTTCCATGTTTGCTAGACCAAATAGTGACACGGTTGCCGAATGGCAGTTGTTGGATCCAATGTTCCGTTTCGGTTGGTTGATCGAATCAAATACGCATAGTGATCCACGTTGGAACGGTCGTTGTCGTCTGTTGCACAAGCAGAAAGATAAACATCCGTGCATTTCATTCCATCGCTCTATTCATATCAGGTTGCTTCTTTTTTTCTTGCCGAAACTCAGTCCTCTATGACGCGCGGCATTTTGCTGGGCCTAGCAGGTTTGCTGGTTGGCGTTGCTCTCATGTATGGTCTCAACCTGTTACTGGGTCGAGATGCCAAGACGCAGGCCAAACGCATGATGGAACAGTCCAAGCTTGACTGTGAGAATCTGATCAAAACGGCTGAACTTGAAAAGAAAGAGAAGCTACTTCAGATTCAATCCAAGTTTGATAGCGAGAGTCAAAAAGTCCGTGACGAGCTTCGCAAGCGAGAACAGGAAATTGAACGAAAGGAAGAATCGCTAAAACAGACCTCTCAGGACGTTCGAAAGCAAGAGAAGCTGGTCGAGAATACACAGCGAAAACTTGCCGACAAGCTTGAGGATGTGAATCGCAAGAACGAACAGTACACACGGCTCATTCAACAGCAACAAACCGACTTGCAGCGGGTTACGGGAATGTCCACGGACGAGGCCAAGAAGCAATTGATGAGTATCATGGAGAAAGAATTGCAGGGTGAGTTAGGAACAGTAATTCTCAAGCATGAAAAGCGGATATCGGAAACCGTGCAGCAAAAGACGCAAGACATTTTGCTCGTGGCAATGCAACGTTACGCTTCGGCACAAACTTCCGAGAGCAGCACCAGCACCGTCGACATTCCTAGCGATGACATGAAGGGGCGAATCATCGGTCGTGAGGGTCGCAACATTCGGGCATTCGAGAAAATCTCTGGATGCGATTTAATCATCGACGATACACCCGGTGTTGTGATTGTCAGCGGATTCGATCCGGTTCGGCGCGAGGTTGCCCGCCAGTCGCTTGAGAAACTGGTGGTGGACGGTCGAATTCATCCGACACGCATCGAAGAAATTGTAGCTGCGACAGAAAAACAGATGGAAGGTTTTATTCGTCGCAAAGGAGAGGAAGCGGCCCAAGAAGTTAATATCCAGGGACTTCACGAACGCACCATCGATATGCTCGGTCGCTTGCACTTTCGCACGAGTTATTCACAAAACGTGTTGAGGCATAGCGTCGAAGTCGCATTTCTTTCGGGGATGATGGCAGAGATGATCGGACTCAATCCCCAAACGGGCCGTCGGTGCGGACTCCTGCACGACATTGGCAAGGCTGCGGATCACGAATTAGAGGGAGGGCATCCCAAGATTGGTGCGGATATGCTCAAACGCAACGGTGAGAATGAGCAAGTCGTACACGCAGCCTTGGGGCATCACGACCAGTTGACAACGGAGTTCCCGTACACGCTGCTCGTGGCTACGGCAGACGCCTGCAGCGCATCCCGCCCCGGTGCACGCCGAGAGTCGCTCGAACGCTATATCAAACGCATGGAAGAGCTGGAAACGATCGCCAGGGGATTCAATGGAGTGGAACAAGCGTTTGCCATTCAGGCGGGAAGAGAGCTCCGAGTCATCGTCAGCGCGAAGAACACCGACGACGCGGTGGCCGCAAAAATCTGCCGTGACATTGCCAAGTCCTTTGAGGAGCAGTTGACCTACCCAGGTGAGATCAAGGTGACCGTTGTCCGCGAGTCCCGGTTCGTCGAAGTCGCTCGTTAGACATCCAAAAAGTATCGACTTGAACGATCAATCCGAGAATCCCAAGAACGATCATTGGCAGCATCGCTCCGCTGAACAGCCATATAAACAGGCCGACGGTGAGCATGTACCACCATGGCCTGTGCTCGAGGGCAGTGTGCAGGTTGCGAGCGACGAGCACCAGGCAAGTCAGCAATAGTAAACACCCAGCGAGCGAAGTCCATCGGTGTTTGTTTTCCGAATTGGAAGTTGGATCGTTTCGGGCAGGCTCAATCCGAGGAGCATTCCACTCAACCGCTAACGACTCTTGGGGGCGGTCCCGCAGCATCGATGCACGGGCGATTTCCTGCAATTCGTGGTATTGAGCCACTGCATTGCCGTACGCAGACCGATCTTCCGTTTCCACATGAGCCCACGTTCTCAAATAATGAATCGACTTGCGAGTCCAGTATTTTTTCCAATTTTCCCAATCGGAATTCGGTTGACGTTGTTGGAATGCATCCTCATTGAGCGAATCCGAAAACAGCTCCAACCATTTCTCGGTGATCGGCTGAATCGCTTGGCTGGTCGCTTGTGGCTGGGGCCGTACTCCATTCAGAGTCACATCCAAATTATCGTAAGAATTAAGAAGTATCGTGGATTCAATATCAAGGGTCAGCAAATCCGGAGCATGAACTTCCACGTGTATGCTTGGCTCTGATTCAAGATGTCGTGTAGTGAGGACAACTTCAGAACAAAGTCCAGCCAAGATGGGCTCGCAGGCCAACACGGTGCCTTGCATCGAGTGAGCTACGGTTCTGCCATTGCTACACACCGACAATATCTCGACGTTTTTCGGAACCGACCAACGGAGCAAACCATGCGAAACAGAATTGTTGGCGCTATTTGGAATCCAATATCGAGACTCCAATATTGTTTCAGCTCGTCCAGACACCTGCGACGATCGCGATGCGATCACTTCGTGAATACAGAGTGAGATGGCAATCTCAGGAGCCTCCACATTCATTGGGCTGACAATCGGTGCAGAGTCGGATGCGACGCGTTTTTCGAGGAACTCCATGGGTTCCTGAATGGCAAGCTCGGCGAGCAGACGCTGTTTCGTTTCTGACGCAACAAGTTGCCAATCGATGAGTGCCCTGGAAAGCGAATCCGACGTGGCTAAAAACAAAGAAATCGACGAATGACCGAGCAATCGAACTTGCCCCGCTAGTTCGATCATTTCGTCCACGTTTTCCGTACTTGGGAAAAAACGGACCGCCAGTGTTGATCGGCTGGGAGCAATCGACTCGCTCTCCGGAAAAAAAACTTGCAGCCATACTCGACTCGGATCAGGGCAAGGAATTGGGTTCACCTGCAAATCGCTTTGCCAACGATCTTTGAGACCCATGGGGGTTTCGATCAAAATCGACGGTTTGGACTCGATGGAACGGTCAAAGATCCCTCGCAGTTCGATCTCGGGCGCTTCATAGGCACCGTTTTGCGTGACGGATGCAACCAAGTATCCCTTGAGTGGAACATCGCGATGAACCACTTGGTAGCGCAATGCCATCGAGGAGCCTGGAATGGCCTTGGAAGATTTAGAAAGAGATGCGATGAACTGATTGTTTCCTCGTCCTGCGAGCAAATCCGCGGAATGGTTTTCAATACGCAGTGCCAATTGCTCCGATGCAACCAGCTTGAGAGACTGATCGAATTCGATCGAGGGAGACAGTTCGACCCATGGAATATCTCGCCATTTTTCCTTTGTGTAAATGGTTGGTCGTTTTGCCTGAATTTTGATATCCCCCACGTCGAAGGACGCTCTGTCCGCAAGCAATTGGACTCGAACTTTTCCACCTTCGGCGCGTTGCAAAAAACGAACTGTTTCATTTCTATGGGTCACATCGACGACGTCGAACTCCGCTGGCAAATCGAAATAGATCAGGTCAGAGCTTAGGTTTCCAACCAACTCAATTCGAGACGTTAAAAGCTCGCCTGTGGGGTCGATACTCCAGGTGGACGAGATTCGAGCTTGGTGGCGATCGAGTATCCGCTTGTGTTTGAGGATGCCTATTCCACCGTTAAAAGGGATTCGCAGAGTGGTTGCGATCGGGTTCGACTGATTGGGCTTGAGTTCGATCCAATCGAGTTTTTCGTCCGCATTGAGTGCAGGCGTCCAGTTGCCGACTCCTTCAATGCTCCAATCGGACCCAAGCACGCGAGAAAACTTCAAATTGCCAAAACGTGTTCGGTAATTCCTGCATTCGGAAAATAGGACGTTGAGATCCTGTTGATTAGATTGTGGGACCCAAACGATCGATATCCTGCGATAAGGCGATGTGGAGTTGATTGCAGTTGAGCTGTTCCACTCGAGAACGTAGCGACGACGAGAAAGCGTACTGCCAGGTCGAAGCTCAACCCAATGCGCATCTCCGAAATCGGTACCGATGGGCAGCCATTGCGCATCCGCTTCGATTTCAATTTGTTTTGTGGTCGACATGCCCTTGGGGAATTCAAAAATGGTCTTGGCTTGCAGCGAGTCATGATTCAAGAGTAGCTCGACATGCATCATGCTCGATTCGTTGCCGTCGCCCGCACCGGGAATAGCAGGAAAATTACTCACTCCGTTTGCTGCAGCGGTGACTTTGCACTGCAGCCGATCGACCGCTCCAAGCATGGCTGCGTATCGTCCTGGGCTAGGGTTGGTAACTTGGCCTCGGGACGTGACTTCAACGGACAGTTGCGGATCGACCTCAATCTCAATCGATGCGCTGCCGACAGGAATGATCGCCATGTCGATTTGTTGTGAGGATGGCGCAGTGGGATCTTTGGTTGCATCGATTTGGGTAATTCTTGGTTGTCCAATCACTTGGATGGACTTTTTTCCAGGCTTGTCAGGAGACCAAATCCAATCCGACGCAACACGTCGCAATCGAACACCTGGATTGATCTCGCTGTTATCGACGGTGAATCGCAATGTTAACAATTGATCTGCAAAAGGAAATCGAACCGGGCTCAATTCGTCGCCTACCAAAAATTCATAGTTCATGATGAGTTGGTCTGCCTTGCCGCGCCCTCCAAATCTGAGGATATGTCGTGCGCTGATTGGGCGAGTCCCATAGTCATCCTCGCGTCCGTGCATCGGGCGACCTGCGAGAATATTTCTCATCTCATCGGGAATATAGACGCTACGGCCAGCCACGTTTCCAGATTCGTCCACCGGGATGATGATCGCGTAATTGTCGGGCACCTTTTCACCGTCAGGAATCTGCCCAAAAGCATGGCCCATCAGATGCGGCGATTGATGGATACAAACGCCAATTGCCATGTAGACCAGCAACGTTGCGAGGTTGGTCGAAATGCCTTGAACTTTACGTTTGTCGGCGGTAGCGATTCCCGCTTCGCTCGAATGCGAAGTGCCCGCTTCACTGTGTTCTTCGCGCACATTCCAAGGTGCCCATCGAGTCAATGGACGACGGCTAGCGTTGGGTTCACTCTCTGTCTTTCGTTGAAACATTCGGTAGATGGCGAACACGCAAAACCCCATACACATTCCAACTAGGCATGAACCACCAAGTGCCGATATGATGGGATCCTGTACATGAGCTATCAGAATGAACGCGACCGAAGCCGCGATTGCCCACCGAGAGCTCATCGCGATCAATGCAGGAGTCAGCAAGGCCATGACGACGAATAATACGAGCGATGCAGTTTGACAGGTGCCTCGGCGCCCAATTCGTATCGATGGAATCCCATCGCGCCCCAGAAACTTGCGCGTTTGAGAAAGTTCGTCGTTGCGTGAGGCAACCACTCTCCAGGGGCCTCCCGCCCAAGGGATTTGGAGATTCTTGAGGAACGCGTTGTTTTCGATTTCTGATCGATCTGAATTCCAATCGGGCTCGATTCCTGAGTCCAAAACCCACAAAGAAACCAGCGACTGAGTCTGAGCCCAGATAGGCCAACGATGGCCTGAGCCGATGTTCCTCGATGTTGACTCCGCTGTAAGTTCTGATGGCAACCAAAGTCGCCGACGAG
>JBEBHM010000812.1:0-3760 GCA_040080875.1 Pirellula sp. | reverse complement strand
ATGTGTAAACGGGCTGATCGAACGACACTCTAACGTGACTTTGCGCCCCTAGATTGTAGATTTCGTCTGGTTCAATTTCTTGAACGAGATTGGTCAACGCCTGTCCATCCGTCAAATCGCCATAGTGCAAAAGCAGTCGCGGTTTCTCGTGGATGTCGCGATACAAATGGTCGATTCGCCCGGTCGAAAAACTACTCGATCGACGCACAAGCCCGTGCACCAGATAGCCCTTGTCAAGCAACAGCTCTGCGAGATAAGATCCGTCTTGCCCTGTGATTCCAGTGATAAGTGCTGATTTTGACATAAGAAATAGAACGTTTTCTAACAAGCTGACTCGGGGCATTCCAGGTATGAACCCTGCCATCGCGCCATCGCGACGAGACTCGATAGTCTAGACAATCCAAACCCACTCATTCCAGGTCAATCCATCGTACGCAATGTAAAAATCGGGTGTTTTGTCCGAATTTGACGAACGTGCCGATTGTATCCTCACCTAGCTGACGCCAATTCCTCTTGCTTCAATTCCTCGATCAATGGCCAAAGTTCGTCAATTTCATCGCGAAACAAGTTGCCGATCAGAACATCGGTGACCAAGTTCTTTTTATCGGGATATTTGCGAACCAGCTTGCCGAAATTCAATCCATCGTAAAACGCGCAAACGAGGTTTCGCATCCGATCCAACGCTTTCAAGTGAAGCGGCTCCCATACTCGCAATCGTTCTTCGCTCGGGTCGTTGGCTTCGAGAGCGTCCGCCGTTGCATCGGCTGCCATCGCGGCAGACGTCAACGCGAGCATTAGCCCAGACGAATAGAGCGGGTCGAGGAACCCAAAGGCGTCGCCAACAAGCACCCAGCCATCCCCGGCACACTTCTTGGCCTTGTACGAGTATTCTTTTTGAGCCTTGTAATCCTCGCAACGCGTCGCGTCTGCAATTCGTGGTTGAACGCCGGGACAACGCGACACCTCCTCCATGTAGATGGTTTCTAGATCCTTCGAAGTTCGGTTTTTGAACAAGTAATCAAAGCCAGCTACTACTCCCACGCTCACTACATCATCGTGAAGCGGGATGTACCAAAACCATCCATTCCTGCCCTGCGTCTGAATAACGATCGTGCCTCCCTCATCCAGCCCCGGCTCGCGTTTGGCCCCCTTCCAATATGTCCAAATTGCCGCTTTCTTCAGCACCGGATCCCACTCCCTCAAATCCATCCGGTCCATGATCATCGAGGATTGACCGCTGGCATCGATGACAACCTGGGCCATCGCCTCGGACTCCGGTTGTCCATCGAGCTTCACGCGAACACCCACGACTCGCTCATCATGGGTCAGTACGTCCAAAACCCGTGCGCCTTCATGCACGGTAACCCCATGCTCCCTAGCGTTATTGAGCAACATGAGATCAAACTCGCTGCGCACCACCTGCCAAGTCTGCGAACGCTCGTGCGGATCATACAGGCTAAATCGAAACGGTTCCGAAAGCTTGCCTTGCTCGTTGATGAACTGCACTCCATATTTCTTGGTGAAGTGACTCGACTTCATTTTCTCCAACATGCCCAAGCGTTCGATAATCGGATAGCAAAATGGAATCATCGACTCTCCGATGTGAAACCTTGGAAAACGGTCTCGCTCAAAAATCGTTACTCGAAATCCTCGTTGGGCCAGCAACGTTGCCGCAGCCGCTCCCGAAGGACCGCCTCCGATGACGATGACATCAGGCTGCATGTTCGATTGAATCATCACTTTCTCCTCAAACTTGAATTCATTTTTTGTAGAGTAGAGCGATTGTCCCAATCGCTCCACATTCCCCATCGCTCAGCAAACGATTGGGACAATCGTTTTACTCTCTCCGTTCTACACGGTTTTTCATTACCAGTCGCTCTGTTCCGGTTCATGCACATGCCTTGCTTTTCGAAGCAGTTCGCACAACTGACGCAATTCCGCGGAGGACAAATGCCCCAACTGTCGAAGGTGCGTGTTTTTAAGCGGGTCAGCTGCCTCTCGCAACAATCGCTTACCCTTTGCCGTAAGCTTGACCAGCACGGCTCGCCGATCTTCGGTCGAACGCAAACGTTCCACCAACTCGCGAGATTCCAACTTGTCCAACATACGAGTGATATCCGGGGCTCGCGAAATCAAACGATTGGAAATAGCTAAAGTCGGCATCGCTTCCGGTGAAGCTGCCTCGAGCAATCGCAAGACGTTGTACTGTTGAGCCGTAATACTCCACCGTGAAAACAGTTCATCCTCAATGGACTTGAGGCAGTCGTACGTTCGCCAAAGCGAGAGGTACGCCTCTTGCTGCAAGCAATCAAATTTTCGTTGGCTGGTCTTGGAAGCGTTCATCACGGAAATAATAGTCGTCTAAACAACTATTGTCCAGACAGCCAATTATCGATATTTCACAAAATGACCGGAATGAAGCGGCAATAGCTTTAGCTAGCCAGTGCGACGTCGATCCCAAATTCAGGGGGCGAAGGTAGTGGATCTTGTTAAAGATCTCTGAGATCTGGGAGGTTTAACAACCTCCACTACCCAATGGATAGCCTTGAAGACTCAATATAAGTTTGCGTCTCGTAGAAATTTACATCGGAAATCATCAAGCTGCTTTGCTGGTCGTATGCCGCAAATAGCGAGGCGGCACAATTTCGGATGCAAGCCCCAGTCGCTCAAGGAGTTTGATCTCGTAATAACTGATGTCCAATTCCCACCAGCGATGTTGCAAACATGCCGTCGACGGATCTTCGTGATGGTTGTTGTGCCACCCTTCGCCAACGGTCAATAACGCGACAAGCCAATTGTTGCGACTGTGCTCGTCCGTCTTGTAATTTTGATATCCAAACATATGGCTCAGCGAGTTGACGGACCAAGTGATATGCCAAACCGCGATCACCCGAACGTAAAACCCCCACACGACCATGCTCATCCCCAATTGCGTCGCACTGGATAGCCCCCAGAAAGCCCAACCCAATGCAAAGCCGAGTACAAAAAATATAGGTAATTGCGATAACGCGATTAGCAGTTGCAACACCGGCCGCTTCTCCAGACGCATATAAAACGGATCTCGCAGCAAGTCCTTCGCAAACTTCTCAATCGCAGACAGCGAATGCGTTTCTTTGTTTTGCACCATGAGCCAACCCATATGCGACCAAAAGAAATTCACAAGCGGTGTGTGAGGATCTGGCCGGTTGTCAGAATGTACGTGATGGATCCGATGCACCGCGACCCAGCGCGCCGGCGAGTCTTCCATGCAACAAATGCCCAAAATTGCAAAGGCATGCTCCACCCACGGTTCGGTCTTAAAACTGCGATGCGTCAACAAGCGATGGTAGCCGATCGTGATCCCTTGCCCAAAGACATGCACCCCTACGACCATCGTGATGACCCCAACCCACGAAAAAAAATAGGGATGCAAGGCTATCAGCGCCAGCAAATGCATTACGACAATCGTAATCACATAAGTGCGATTGATTTTGAAGGGTAAGGTGGTGGTCGGCGTGAGGAGAGCCATTAAGTTGTGCTCCAGACAGGAAAAAATCCAAGTCCCAGACAGTCGCAAATTATGCTGTCGATCGCAAGACCGAACCGCAGCAATCAGGATTGTGTTCAAACCACCTTGGCTGCCTAGTTCAAACGGACCGCCGACCGGGAAAGAAATGGCATTCCTGCCGACAAGCGATGTGTTTTGATCGAATAGCTTCCCGAACGCATCAACGGACGGGACAGTGGTCCCGCCCTGCGGACATCCCAATCTCCCGAGAAA
>JBEBHM010000811.1:0-3764 GCA_040080875.1 Pirellula sp. | reverse complement strand
GCGTCTCCCACCAACGAGGCGCCGGCAAGCCATTTTCCCGTCCCCCAATTCCTTAAGAAATCAATCCAAACTGTACGTACACTCACTTTAATTATATTCAGCTTGGCCATAAGAAAGAGTGACGGAACAACGGCGAATAGTCCATTGACGAACAGCCCCGTTGTTGCCCCCAAGTGTCCGAGACCCGCCAGCCAAAGCAATGCGAGAACCTGCAATGTTGATGAAAGCATGTCACTCCACAGCAGAGTCCTCATATCTTTCTTGGACATGAGTACTCGCCGAAAGTGCTCTCGAATTAGCATTCCACTGATGTACGAAATCATCGCCGTAAACATCGCTACCGACCGATTTGGTACGGTCCATACAACTGCAAGCACTGGGACGGCCATCAATGCTGAAAAAACAATTACATGCCAAGCAGCAGCTCGCTCGTGTCGTAGAGCTGCCATACCTTTCAGCCGAGCGGATCGAATGGCAAATTGAACCCATACCAAAGAATTTGGGATACTAGCCGAAAACCAAAGTGTCACGAAGGCAAGCGAATACGTTCCAAGTTCTGTCTCACCGCCAAATCGACCAACCAAAACCATCGACAAGAAACTCGAAATGCTGATCGCCGCTTGGTCCAGAATGAGCATGCTACCCTGACTTGACGACAGTCTTGTCAGTAACGAGGGCCGACGCTCTCTCCGCGCGAGTTCAATACGAGCTGATTGTTCCTCAATGTCGATGCGATCACCAGCGTTTCCCTTTTTATTGGTTGCTTGCATCAGTAACTTTTAGAACCAACGAGACATCCAACCCGGAGTGTAAATATGATGCCGTGTTAGAACAGCGCCTGCAATGGGAATCTTGTCATCGTGCAACATTTTGGTCTGACGAATGGCATCATCCCGGCGGCAGGTCCCAGATCGAAGAACTAGTACGTTTGAATCCATCTCTCTTGCGAGCAATGAGGATGAATTCATTTCGAATGCAGGCCCTAAATCGAAAACCAAGAAATCGAACTTTGCACGCAGGTCCCCGATGATGTCCGCCGCATGGGCTGGTTGCATCGTCATCGTCTGTCGCGTTTTGCTGACTCCCGCAGGCAATACGAACAGCCCATCGATTGGCGATTCATGAATAGTCGATTCCAACTCCACCGCTCCATCCAAAAAGTCTGAAAGCCCAGGGGACTTGCGAAGCCGAAACAATCGCGACACTCCTCGCGAACGCATGTCCGCATCAACAAGCAAGACTTTGCCGAAATGGTGATCAGCTGCGCGAATGGCAACGTTCGTCGCAATTGTGGTAACACCCATGTTGGGCTCATTGCTCAAGAATCCCGCGACCGAAAATTGTGATGGATCGTCTACACTCGATCGCATTCTCCAAAGGACTCCATCGAACAGGTCCGAACCCTGTCGCAAAGGAACTTTTCTCAAAACGTTCTTTCTTACTTCAGTCTCTGCGATCGACATCATTTGTAACTCTCGTTCTAAAGAATGGATACACCCGTACCCGGCGTTGTTTGGCATCACGCACGTTCGAAACGAACAGTAGCGTAGGCGGGGTTTTCAGGAATCACAGCCAAAACAGGCAACCCAAGCGACTCATGCAAATCGTCCGAGCTCCGGATTCGCGTGTCCACCAGTTCGCTTGCAAGTATCAGGGCGAGGGTGCCAAATGTAGCCAACAACAATCCACCGGCCAACACGAGTATCTTCGACGGGCTGATCGGCTTTTCAGTCAACGTCGCTGCTTGCAATATACTGATATCCGAGACCCCGTTAATGGAAAGTTGCCGATCGATACGTGCTTCTTCCACATTCTTCGAGTACTTAACAAATCGCTCGCGGTTGAGTTCCACTTCGCGATCCAATAGTTCCAACTGTACTTCGTGATTATTTAGGCAGCGAATATCCTCATACAAATCCTCAGTTTGCTTGTTTGCCGTGGTCAGGCGCGAGATCAGTCCGGATGTTGCGGCTTCTTGTTGTGCAAGCTCAAGAGACAATTGTTGATGGACCATACTAATGTCCATTACCGTCTCATCTCTTTGCTCTTCCTGATCATCCACGATCCGGCGCGCGTCAGCGATCTGTTTTCCGATGGTTACCACCTGGGGATGGTCGGCTGTGAATTTTGCAAGAACTTCTTTTTGCCGGACTTGCAGTTGATAAAGCGTCTCTCGCATCATGTCTCGTCCTGTATTGGGACTACTGCGCTTGGCCGTCACAATTCTATCGGGCTTACGAGTGAGCTGACCTTTAATTTCGTCAACGCGAGCCCGAGCGGATGCTAGTTGCTGCTCCGTATCAAGGACCTCCCCCCGCACTTGCTTAAGCTGGAATTCAAGCGTGTCCCGTCGTCCCAGAATTGAACCAAGCCCCATCGAACTCTTCGCATCTCGAAGCCTTGCAATTGAATCGTCCAGCTGTTCTTTCAAGACATTTTTCTGTTCATCAAAGAAATCTAGCGACTCTTGATTTTGGTGAATTCTCGCGTGTTCTTTTTCATACGTTTCTACGATCGCATTCAACGTGTGTTGGGCCAGTTCCGGCGAATCGGCATCGTAGGTGATTACCAAAACCGTAGACTCTCTCTCGGCTTCAACCGACAATGAGTCTCGAGCTTCACTGATCGCTTTTTCACGGTCCGAAATGGGATCGATACTTTCAATGACATCTAAAACCATCTTTTTAGCCGTCTTGATGAAGCCAGGCATGCGGCTTGTCTTTTGATTGGTGCCCGGAACTGGTTCTATTCCCAACGCCACGTTGACGCCTACTTTGTCGATCGCCTTGCCGAGCAAGCCCCCGCTGCCAATGACATCGATCGCCGACTTGATTTCACCCTCTCGGCCAGATTGCAGGTATTGAACGGTTTGTCCAGTGGTTGCGGTTGGATCAAGTCCAACACTCGCCTTTCCTATCTGTAGAAAGAGCTTGGCCTCTGATCGGTAGGTGCGAGAAACAAAAAGCAATATTCCAATTGCTACTAATGCCACCAAGATCGGAACGAATATTATCTTGAACTTGTGGCGAAACAGAATCTCAAAAACAACCTTGGGATTGAGCAAGGTATCCATGGACATTGCCATTTGGGTCAGCCTCTTCGCGATGTATGATTCAAGGTTCGGTTCTGAAAGCTTAATGTTCCCCCAATCCAAATCGGATCGGGAGAATCATCGTAAACGAATTTACGCAACAGAAAAGCCTGTCGTTTTTGCGATGCCGCTATTTCGACGCAATTTCTAGCCGCGACTACGGGGATTTTTTAGCCGTATGGCATTGGACTCCATACTAATTAGGCTATTTGGCGATTCGAAGAATCTTCTTTTGGCTTGCTACACAATGGGACAATATCCGCCATCTGTAACGATCACGCTGGACACGCCGCTTGAGCCTTGTCCTAAAAAACGCTTCGTTCCTTCTACAATACGTAAGCAAAGTCCTGAGCCCTTACGTGCAATACAACTTACTTGAGTGATGCAACCCGCAAAACCGCTATGACCGTTCCAGGCTTCCTTCAAAACTCGTCGTGGTTTTGACAGCGCGCACGTTAATGCAACCTAAGATTGAGAAAAGACCGTTTCGTCTCGCTCTGTCCCTCGACCAAAAACCATGTCGGCTCCCAAAAAAGAAAAGAAACCCTCCCCTGTCCAAGACGCTAAAGGAGTCGTGGCCGCCGCCGCTGCAGGCAACGCCCCTTCGTCGGGGGGAATCAAGACCAAACTCCTGGTAGGTGCATTTGTCAGTGCGATCATCATTGGAGAAACC
>JBEBHM010000810.1:0-3767 GCA_040080875.1 Pirellula sp. | reverse complement strand
CCCGTCGTGATTGAGGCGTTCAACGGATACTTGCGATTCACGTTAAGTAGCATTCGCAATCGTTCCGATCAACGCATTCGCGTCGCGGAGCGACGCTTCCACAATTGCGGCTTCGACGCAGTTAGACTTCGCGGGTGATGGTCCCGAGATAGAAGGGTTGTTGGGCGACCAACTCAGTTCCGTCGCCAAGATAAAATCGGACTCGAACGCACCAGGAAATCTTGAGTAGTTTGCCTTCGTACGACAACGGTGAATCAGGCAGTGGAACACTTACTTTCTGGGGAATGGTCCAGTCGGTGGAGGCAAGCGCGTTGCCGGTAAGCCTTTGGAACGAGTGGACGCCTAAATCCTCTGTTCCTTTTCCTTCCGTTAACCATACCACCGAGGCCTCGACTGCGGAGATCGAATTGCGCTCGACGTTGGAGACTCGGTATTCAAATTCCAAGACATCGTGCGGCATGTAGGTCGGTTGCAATCCGAGCAATCGAATCATAATGGCAGACTGACTTGCTTGCTGCGAACGTGAGGGTACACCACTACGGGGAAACTTCGGCAGTACGATGGCCATCGGTTTGCCTCTCCTTCGACAATGATTTTCCAATGAATCGCATTGTGTAAGCTCTGAAATGAGTGCATTGCGTCAGACGGGATTTGAATCTCACATTCGAGCTCAAGCGGTCTGCCCCAGTCAATTCGGGTCCGTCCCTGGTCGAGAATTGGTTGCTGGAGTACGACATGGCGTTCGGTGCGTAGATCGGTTCCGAAATGATACGTGCTTTCCTCTTCGCAAACTAGTCGAATAGAAAGTTTCTTGATGACAAGTCGGCCGTATTGGACCAATAGCAATTTGTAGCGTTGGCCGGGAACGAGCGGCAAGTCTTCGATTTCAACCGTGGTCGACCCGATGCCGATGGCTTGAATGTAAGACTTGAAGAAATGCCGACTGGCTCGCAATCCGATATAAATCCCTGGAAGGAGCACGACAAGCAGTCGCCATGGCCATTGATCTCGAAGAAATGCAAGTACTGCGTAGACTGTGAAGATTGCAATCATAGCATTCCAAAACATGGCAAAGAGCCCTGTTGCGATCAGCGAAGCGGTGCCCGGCCATTCGCATGGGAGTCGGTATGCCAGTTTCGCACCGGGGCTATCTACGAATGGCGTGAGCAACGGCACCGCAGGGGGCAGTATTATTTTTCCCTGGATTTGCTTGGGTCGTGGAACGATACCGTGTTTCGCAATGACTTCGCGATGTTCGTCGCTGGTCGCGACCTTTAAAACGCGATACCAAAAGCCGACGGCACCTAGGACGATAAATGCAGCCGAGACGGTGGTGAGGAGCCAAAAGCCTGAGCCGACTTTCACGACGGTGGTGGTCGAGGAAAAGAATTGCCACCCCACGATCGTGGTGAAACAAAGGATGCCAATCAGGAATACTCCAGCAAAAAACAGGGCTTCGCCGAGTGACCCGACGAACCACCAGCCAGACATTCGCCCTCCTCGTTTCTTACCCCACAGTCTTAATAATGGCCTCATGGGAAGCAGTTTATTCCCAAGCGGTCAAAGGGTGAAGGGTAAGTTCCAATTCGTTACAACTGCTACATTCAGCTTTGTCTGAAATTGCAGCCGTGCGATTCCCCTCGGTTTTGGCGCCTGGTTTGCGAATGCCAGCTACGATGGCTTATTCCTTTTAAACCGCACTTGCATCGTCTGAATTGGATCTCATGACCGAACTCATCGCAGCCGTCCTTCAAGGAGTCGTCGAGGGCCTAACAGAGTTTCTCCCAGTAAGCTCAACCGCTCATATTGTCCTAACTCAAGAGTTGTTGGGATTGCCGAGATCCGATCCCTTTTGGAAAATGTTTGCGGTCTTCATTCAGCTGGGCGCTATTCTGGCGGTGGTTGTCTATTTTTGGAAGCGACTGTCAGGCTTCGTCGCTTCGTTTCTCAACGAACAGAGCGCTAACGAAAATCAAACGCAGTCCAAGTGGTTGACGCATCCCTTACCCTTGGTGCTCATCAGCTTTGTCGTGACCGCAGTTCCTTGTTTGCTGATCGATAAGTTTATCGGCGAGAATTTGGAGAATCTGTTATTCATCGGAATCGCGTTGATTGTTGGAGGGATCGCCATGTACGCGATCGACCGATTCTACGGCGAACGCTTCACCACTCAGGAAATCGAGGACGTCACGCTGAAACAAGCGATCGCCATCGGCTTGTGGCAAATCTTGGCGGCTGCGTTTCCAGGCACGAGCCGATCGATGGCGACGATTGCTGGTGGCCAGTGGATGGGACTATCTCGCAGCGCGGCCCTTGAGTTCAGTTTCTTTCTATCCATTCCGGTGATGTTTGCGGCGGCTGGCTATTCGCTGCTGAAGCATTTATCGAAAGCGTTGCCCTCGGACCAACAATGGATCCAACTGGGGGCGGGATTTGTGACCAGTTTTTTGGTTGCGTTCGTCGTCATTGCTTGGTTCATGAACTGGGTGCGCAATCGCGGATTTACTCCGTTCGCGTTTTACAGGATTATTGCAGGCGTGTTGGTCATTGGTTGGCATTTCTACGGCGCGTAGGTCCGCATCTCCGAGGCGGAAGTACAAGCCAACGAAGCCCTGATCTCCCGCATGGGTTTGCACATCGAACCTGTAGTTACGCTAAAATGGAACCGCTGCATCGAGTGTTCGTTGATCTCGAATACGAGCGTCTCGGAGATACGCTGCTACGTAGTCGAGACGCTTGTGCTGCTGGCGGACAAAACCGTTCGCAGTCGTTCGGCGGTCTCCAGGCTCAGCCCTTCCAATGGGATCGACGGCTCATGGGTACCACCTGTATTGATCACAAGCGTTGCGAGCCCATACATTCTGGCGATGGGACCTTGATTGACATCCGTGTGTTGAATGCGATCATGCGGAATGAAAATGCGGTGTTGCCACCAAATCCCTTTGCGGATCTCGATACCGTTCGACTTAAGTTGCCATCGTGTTGTCTCATACGTGCGTTTTGGAAAAAATCGCGAGCCTAGCCAGCAAAGGCCGGTGAAAGCGGCAACGCCAATCAAACCGATCCATTGAACGCTATCGAATTGTTCGCGGATGACAAACCCCGTGAACAGCCAAGCAATAGACGAAAATAACCCCACGACACCAGTCAATATCCACCAGCCGATGCGATCGAGGGCTTGATAGCGTTCGTCGAGCTTAAAGAGCGTATCCAACGGGATACGGACGATCGGTTGTCCAGCCAGTGCTATGTCACCCACGCTGCCGTTCGTATTATTCGCAAGATCTGCAAGCGGCAGACTGCCTGGATGCGATTGGCCATTATTCTGTGAACCTCCAATCGAAGGGCCCGTTGGGTGGATATCCGTAGGTTGCATGGAGGCGGGATCGTTTTCCAACGTCGATTCCTTGGAGGTTGAAAGTAGCGGTTTGGGATCTGTCATCAGGGGACCATCTCATGCAATGGCTGGTTTTCATCCAAGATGTGGCATTGTTTTTTTTAGAATAAACCATTGGCAAGCGTGTCGTTGGTTTTCAGGGCCAGAAAAACCGGAAACAACGCTTTCACGGTTGGCTAAGGTCCGTTAATCTGACGAATAGAATGGCGTATTCAGCGGTTTGAACCAATGCCCAACATGAAAGAGCGTTATGAAATTTAAGTTTCCCATTGTGATCATCGACGAAGACTTTCGATCGGGGAACGCCTCAGGGCTTGGAATTCGGGCACTCGCAGAAGCCATCGAGCGCGAGGGGACTGAAGTCGCGGGT
>JBEBHM010000809.1:0-3770 GCA_040080875.1 Pirellula sp. | reverse complement strand
CGGCGTTAGAAGGACTGGTTGCTTCGCATGAAAAGCTCGGTGAAACCGATGAGGCCAAAAGATACCGCCGTCGTCTCGAAAGTGCACGAAGTGTCGCCCACCCGCATTTGGACTCGACGGATGTGGCCTTTTAGTGCGAATCGAGTGAGGTGGATCGATCCGATTCGTTTGCCGCGGCTTTGCTAGCTTTCTTCAGCAATAAGCTGCTCTATATTCCCTGTATGTCTTCATCATATCTTCACAATTGGCCGATAGTACCGATGGTGCATTCACTACCCATTGCCACTTCTCCCAAGTTGGTCGGCCAGCCCACTAAACCCTACTACGATCCCGCATGCGTCTACATCACGCGACAAATGGATGGGCAATCTACGCTTGGGTGATCTGGCATAGCCTAAACGCCGCTACCGCGTTGGCCGCCCCACCTTCCCCAAGCTCAATCGAATCACAGCAACAGTCAGTTGTCGACCCTTCGGATCAGCAGCTGACGGCGGATACCAAAAATAATGAGAAATCGTCAGAAGACAAAGACAAGTCTTCCGCCACGAAATCTACTCAACTAGATCTCAAATCGTTAGACGAGCAGCCCAAGACGCTCGCTGAGAGCTTTGCCAACCTCGGTCGACTTTATAAGAATGATGACCATCCTGTCATGCAAGAACTGTGGTTCTTGGGACGCTACCATGGCCAATACTACAATGCTGACGGAGGCAATGCTCAGCAAGATGACGAGTGGGAGAATCGTCGATTCCGCATCGGATCGCAGGGCCGTTTCTTCGAAAAGATGACGTTGCACGCGCAAATGGTAAGCGGCTTCGACATGGATCCTTTCTACAACGGGTTCACTGAACTGTGGTCACAATGGGCATTCGACGATATGTTCGCGGTCACAGTCGGTCAACAAAAACATCGTTTTACCCACGATCGAAATGTATCGAGCCGTTACATCAACACGCTCGAGCGCAGCATGCTGCTCAACATGTTCAATGCCGACTATACCCCGGCGATCACAGTTTTAGGAACCTCGGACAAGTTTTCCTACTATACGGGAGTCTTCTCCAACGCGACTGGCCCTGATATGTGGGAGTCCTTTACCGATTACGACTCTGGCTACTCGCTATTGGCCTCAGGGACTTGGAATGTCAACGACCGTTTGGGGCTGGACGAAGCGTTTTTCAATATGTGTTATCTGTACAGCGATGCTAATGAGAATGCCACCAACTTGAATCGCTATAAGAATGGCTTCTCGTCTGCCCTGATCCTGACGCAAGGTCCTGGTTCGTTAGTGTCCGAAGCGTTGCTTGGAACAGGCAGCGTCAATGGCGATGCCTGGGGAATCAATATACAACCGGGTTACTTCTTAACTGAAAAACTGCAATTGGCAACTCGCTACCAGCTGGCTGTAGCGGATGAAGATAACGGTCTACAGCCACAACGTCGATACGAACGAACTGTTAGTTTGAACAACGGCGATTTGTATCAAGCGGGATACGCAGGATTGAACTATTACATTGCTGGACATCGTATCAAACTGATGAATGGGATTGAGTATGCCAACATGAGCGGCCAGGACGTGTGGACCGCTAGCTTGGCGATACGTATCTTCTGGGGCCCCAATTCTAACGGGCCTTTTCCAATGGCAAAGTTGCTTAGCCCACGCGAATAAACTTGCCAAGCACCAAGCCACCTGTGGTGTCAGGTATCAGGCGCCGATCGAGACCCCAATGCCACGTTCGCGAACCGAAGGCCGTGGTCAAAACGCGATTGCTCAGCAGCGAAGCAACGGCTGAGGTAGTTCGCGAAGTCTTTGGTTGTGCAGAATCCACCATGCTAAAATGGCCCGCGTTGCCATACCCGATTATCAAAGCGAATCCGATAATCCTGCTCATACTTAGCCCCATGAGCGCTGTAGTCTTTCCTGTTGCTGAAGCGCGGGACCTCTTTCAAGAGAAACGATATACTGCTGAGACATTGATGACCGACCAAACCGCCGAACTGATGAACTGATCCATGAACTCAGTAAAGTCCGCCAGAGGATGCTAGAGTTAGAGTCGCTGGGTCTTCGGCAGAGTGGTGAAGTGCATCCGACATACATCCAGAACGCACGTAATTTATTTCATTACCTTGCGCTGCGGCGACATGAGATGCGTCCAATCCAGGAACGACTTTCGGCATTTGGGCTTTCGTCGCTGGGCAGAACTGAATCACACGTTCTGGCAAGCGTCAATAAAGTCCTGGACGCCCTGCACCGCCTAGCTCAGATACCGGCGACAGAGGCGATCGCGCCCGCTCCGATCAATGGTTTCGAAGAGGGCAAAGCCCTGCTGGAACTGCACACCGAAGCGTTGCTCGGGCCTACTCCGGCAAAGCGTACGGCTCGGATCATGGTGACCATGCCGACGGAAGCGGCCAATGATCCTAGGCTGATAGAACAACTGCTGGCAAATGGCATGGACTGCATGCGGATCAACTGTGCTCATGACGACTCTTCAGCCTGGAAACGCATGATCGAAAATTTGCGTCATGCCGAGCATTCTCTCGGCAGGAAATGTCGCGTCCTAATGGATGTCGCCGGCCCCAAGTTACGGACAGGCCCGATCGAACCCGGGCTTCAGGTCATCAAGTGGAGTCCTAAGCGAAATCTGCTCGGGAGTGTGACGCTCTGATGCTAACGGACGATCAGGTCGCAGGTAGGCCAGCACAATTTGACGACGATGGTAAGCTGATTAGCCACGCTCAGATTGGTTGTACGTTGCCCGCAGTCTTCTCGGATGTGCGAGCGGGCGAGAGCATTTGGTTCGATGACGGAAAAATCGGCGGCATTATCGAGACGGTGGAGACCCAGCAAATCCTAGTCAGGATCACTCAGGCACGCTCTTGCGGGGAGAAGTTGCGGGCGGACAAAGGAATTAATCTCCCAGATAGCACCTTGCGACTGCCCGCGCTGACTGAGAAGGATATCCGGGATCTGCCCTTTATCGCGGCCAATGCTGATATCGTCGGATACTCTTTTGTTCGTGACGCAGCTGACGTCGATGATCTGGAGTCGCGTCTTAAGCAGATTGGCGGGGGACACCTCGGCATCGTTCTGAAGATCGAAACGCGGGGAGCATTTGAGCAATTGCCGTCTTTATTAATAGCATCCATGTGCACGCCGTGTGACGGCGTGATGATTGCTCGTGGTGACCTTGCAATCGAGTGCGGTTTCGAGCGATTAGCAGAGGTTCAGGAACAGATTCTGTGGATGTGCGAGGCTGCACACATGCCGGTAATTTGGGCCACTCAGGTGCTGGAGAGCGTTGCAAAGGACGGATTGGCGACCCGAGCAGAAATCTCCGATGCCGCAAGCAGCCAACGCGCGGAGTGTGTCATGCTGAACAAAGGGGAGCATATCGTGAAGGCATTGCAAACGTTGGCTAACATTCTCGAGCGGATGCAATCTCACCAGAACAAGAAACGCTCAATGCTACGACCACTGGAGCTGGCGAGCCGCTTTCCGCTCGAGCTAGCATCGTGCGAAAGTTAATGGAATAGTTCCAGCATTCAGCCGTCAATTCAGAGGCAGGAGCTCCTGAACTGGCCTTGTGAACAATCGTGAAATCCATTGCGTAAGTACTTGAGAGTCGATGCATTTTTCGATCTGATCTTTGCTGCCTTCCCCATTCTATTGCTCATCTTTTTGATGACAAAGAAGTCGCCGATGCCTTCCGCGAGGGCGTTGCCGCTTGCTGCGGTGGTCGCTTACGGGATCCGACTGATGTGGTTTGGCA
>JBEBHM010000140.1:0-14125 GCA_040080875.1 Pirellula sp. | reverse complement strand
CTGATCGTTCCCTGGGATCATCAAGGCGAGTCGTTTGTCGTTGCGTTCAATGCGATGACAGGCAGTGAAGTTTGGCGTACGCCGCGAAACGAGGGTACCACGTGGGGAACTCCGCTCGTTGTGGAACACAAGGGAAAAACGCAAGTCATTCTCATCGGTAAAGTCGTCCGCAGCTACGACTTGGCGACAGGAAAGCAGATTTGGGAGTGTGGCGGACAAGTCAGCAACCCGATCCCGTCACCGATACAATTTGGCGATCAGGTGATCTGCATGACTGGCTATCGAGGCAATGCCATTCGATGCATCCCGTTGGACGCGCAAGGAGACGTTACCAACCAAGTGACGTGGGCGAACAACGATGCTGCCCCGTATGTACCCAGTGCCACTCTTTACAAAGGCCTGTTGTATCTAAACCAACAAAACAAGAATGCCATCTCGGTTCTCGATGCCAAGACCGGACAGGTGCACGTGGCAACGTCGCGACTTAACGGACTCTCAGATTCGTACTCGTCTCCCGTTGCAGCCAACAACCATGTTTACTTCACAGGCCGAGATGGAACGACGGTGGTGGTCAAACATGGAACGGAGCTTGAAATCGTTTCCACCAATCCGCTTGAGGAAGCGATCGATGCATCGCTTGCGATTGTAGGCAACACCATTTTCGCACGAGGTGAAAAGCATCTCTTCTGCATTAGTCAGAACTAACGTCAGGGCATGGAGTACTTGTGAATGCGTGTTGGATCGTTAGCATCAACCATCACGCATTCCTTGGCGCCATGAATGAGTGTTGGCACTATATGAGCGTGCGCAATTCGGCTCACATGTAGCGGTAACCGTCAAGGGTTTTGAGGCGTAGTCGAAACGCTTGACGCGTTCCGCTACCTCAGAATTGCGCGCCATCATTTAGGCAGGTTATTTGGTCACGATCTCGCATGCTCGGCGAATGTATTCTTCGTATTCCCACTGGCCGCTTAATCCTGTTTGCCGTGTGATGACCAAATCCAAGCTTGGAACAAATGAGATCATTTGACCACCTGATCCTGGCTTGTAGCGCGCATCGGGCGGAATTCCTTGCACGGTGTCGTTGGCCAATGCGGGCAACTCCCAGCCATGCGAAAAGCTCTGTGCGTTGCGTTTGAATCGCATTTCCTTGATGCGCAGGTCATGTGTTGCTTGAGCCGTTTGATCAACAAACCACTTGGGAATGATCTGCTTTTCTTGCCAGCGTCCGTTATGCAACATGCAGTACGCAATGCGTGCCAAATCTCGTGCCGACATGCCCAGGCCATGCGACGGATGTCGGCCTATCTTTTCTCCGCCGTCGTAATACTGAAACCAGTAGTGCTCACAACCAATGGGACGAAAGAGGGCTTCGATTGCGAACTCATTGTACGGCTTTCCGGTTACGAACTCGCAAACAAGCGATGCATGACACAGCCCATGGGTTGAATATCCTGATCCGGTACCGGGATCGAAAGCGAGGTTGGCGGTCCTCGGGTCACCGCTGTGTCCTAGTACATATTCCCAACTGCCATCATTCTTTGCACCGAGCGCCTCGGGACACAGTCCCGAAGTATGATTCAGCAATTGCTTGACTCGAATGTCGGCTTTGCGAGAATCGCTCAACGGCTGAGCCCAAGGTATGAAATCGAAGGCACGGTCGTCGAACGACATTTTGTGTGGCGTGAGTCCTTGTTGGCTTTTCTCGGATGCAATCGCAAGCACGGTCGCGCAGACCGCTTTGGATACCGACGCGACGCGTCGAGAGTCTGTCTTGGCGCTATTTCCGCGTTCGACTTCGAGAACGATGTGTCCGTGACGAATGACGACGGCTGCAAAATCGCGTTCGTCACTCTTCAGTAACCATTCTCGCAACGCATCGACTTTTTTGAGGTCAACTTGGCCTACTTTTTGAAGCTCCTTGGGTTCGTTGAGCATCCGCCAGCCACCTTGTGACTCGGGGGGCGGATAGTAGGTTGATTCCTGAGCCAGTGAAACGTCTGTCATGGTCAAAACGAATACCACCAAAACAAAAACGGTCTTGAAAAAACAAGTAAACTTTTGTTGCGACATAGCTTATCCAGAAGAGTGATTCGAGAGTGTGCAATTCGAAAGTGGGGAAGTCTCACTGGATCGACAGGTTACGCTACGAAATAATTTCGCTCACTACCCGTCCGTGGACGTCTGTCAGGCGGTAGTCACGGCCACTATAGCGATAGGTTAGTCGCTCGTGATCAAGGCCCATGAGATGTAGGATCGTAGCGTGCAAGTCGTGGACATGGACGCGATCTTCGACAGCGGTTAGACCGAACTCGTCGGTCGATCCATAGCTCATGCCTCCCTTAACGCCGCCGCCAGCCATCCACGTTGTGAATCCGTAATGATCATGATCGCGACCCTTTTGGCCCTCGGACGTTGGCGCCCGTCCGAATTCGCCACCCCAAATCACCAACGTGTCGTCGAGCATTCCGCGTTGTTTGAGATCTTTGAGGAGCGCCGCAATGCCTTGATCGCAGGCCTCAGCTAACTTGCGATGTCCGTTGACGATATCATTGTGACCGGTGTCCCACGCGATATCGTAGCTGTCAATCGAATGCGATAGTTGAACCGTCCGCACGCCTCGTTCGACCAGTCGGCGAGCCAGCAGACAGCCTTGGGCGTATTCGCTGCCGCCGTACATCTCTAGCGTTTCCTTCGATTCTTTGCTGGTATCAAATGCGTCGGGAACGGCGAACTGCATCCGAAACGCCATTTCCATCGTTTGAATGCTAGCCTCCAACTGCGGGTCGTGTTGCTGTCGTTGAAGGTCGATCTGATTGAGCCTTGTTAACAAGTCCGCCTGGTGCCGCTGGTCCACCATGGGCAACCAGTTGTTCTTCAGATCTTGCATGATGTGCTCCGGTTTCATCTCGTGAATGTTCACGTAAGTCCCTGAGTAGGCGCCTGGCAAAAATGCATTGCCCCAATTTGCCAACTTGTTGCGAGGTTGTGCTCGCGGGCTCATGGAGATAAATCCGGGCAGATCCTGATTCTCGGTTCCCAAGCCATAGACTAACCAGGATCCCATGCTGGGACGCGTCGGTTGCAAATGTCCAGCGTTCATCATCATCATCGCGCTGGCATGTTCAGGCGTGTCGGTGTGCATGGAATGGATGAAACAAATGTCGTCGACCAACTCCGCCACATGTGGGAAAATCTCGCTGACGAATTTTCCGCATTGGCCATACTGCTTGAACGAGTAGGGCGATGGCATGAGGCCCATTTTCGTATTGCGAAGTGACTTTCGATCAACCAACTCCGGTCGCTCTCCCGCGTGCTTTGCGATCTCCGGTTTGTAATCAAACGTATCGACCTGAGATGGCCCCCCAGGCATAAACAGCTGAATGACGTGTTTCGCTTTCGGAGCAAAATGCGGAACCTTGGGTGCCAACGGTGCATTCGAGCTAGTCACGCTTCCCGATTGGCAGAGCCCGGAAATCGCGTTGGACTGAGCAAGCACTCCCGCCAGCCCAAGCGTTCCGAACCCAGCGCCGAGCTGACGAAGCGCGTCTCGGCGATCGAGTGGTTGAAATGGACTTCGGTGCAACATTGTGTTTACCTTACGAACATGAATTCATTGGAACTTATTAACACTTGAGCATAACGATCCCAATTGGAAAGCGAGCCCCCATCACGGACTTCACGTATGAAGTTCAATCCGATTTCCAGTTCGTGCGACTCTGGGCGGCGCGCGTAGAGCATCTCGTACGCTTGCCCTATGCGTTCTTCATCCGAATCGCTCATCCGATGCAGGCGACCAACCAAGGCTTTCGCTCGATCGATCATAAAGCTACTGTTCATAAAGAACAGAAACTGCTGAGGCACGATGCTGCTTGGGCGTTGCTCGACCGTTGCCCGCATCAATGGAAAATCAAAAAGTCGCAAGAATACGTCCGATCCAAACACGTCGCCATTACGGCCGACTTTCGCGTACAAGGTTCGTCGGTTCGAATCAACGATATTGTGAATCGGCGGGCCTCCGAGCGATGAATCGAGTTCGCCTGTCACGGAGAGCAACGAATCACGCCAAGCCTCAACATCCATTCTGCGAGGGCTTATTCGCCACAAGGTTCGATTGTCGCCATCGGCTTTATACGCTTGCTCTTGATACTCCCCGCCCAATTGATAGGTGGCCGAGTTCATGATCGTACGGTGGAGCATTTTCAATGACCAGCCATTGGCGACGAATTCACTCGCGAGCCAGTCGAGCAACTCTGGGTGTGTCGGTCTTTCACCGAGCGTTCCGAAGTTGCTTGGCGTTCGAACCAGGCCTGCGCCAAAATGATGCTGCCAAATTCGGTTGACGAAGACTCGAGCCGTGAGCGGGTTTCGAGGATCGATCACCGTAGCTGCAAGTTCCGCTCGACCGCTGCCATTTTTGAAGCGAACAGGTTCCGCTCCTGAAATCACTCGCAGGAATCGTCGCGGCGCAAGGTCCCCTGTTTTCCGCAGATTGCCGCGCAAGGCGACCTTCATGTCTTCATTGCCGGTGTCGTGCAGCGTGTGAGCAGTGTCTACCGCAGGTGGGGCGTTTTTCTCTAGCTCTGCGAGTTCCACCTTCCACCGTTCGAGCTGGGATTCATCCTCAGGCGCAGCTTCGTCGTTTTCGGCAGCAACGGCATTTTCTTTGTTCGCTTTTTTTGGCTTCTTCTTAAACGACTTAATCTTCTTGGTGAGCTCATCCACTGCTCTCTTGTGAGCATTGTGTCGCTCAACGACGTCCGATGGAGCAAGCGGCAGAACTCGATTTGCCGAGTTATTAAAAACTCCCGCAAGAGAATAGTAGTCCTGCTGGGGAATTGGATCAAACTTGTGATCATGGCATCGCGCACATGATCCAGTTATTCCCAGCAACCCTCGAGTGAGGATATCGACTCGGTCATCGAGTGTCTCCGCTCTCGATTGGGCGATGCTATCAGGGTCGCCGCCATCCGATTGATACGTCGGCCCGAGCGCGAAAAAACCGGTCGCAATCGCATCGGATGGATTGCCGCTCAGATCGCCCGCAATCTGCATGCGGAAAAAATCGTTGATGGGCAGATCGTTATTCAAAGCATCCACGACCCAATCACGATATCGCCATGCGTCGTCCAACGGTTTGTCGCCTTCCAAAAAACCGCCACGTCCATCGCTGAATCGCGCCACGTCCAACCAATAACGCCCCCAACGCTGTCCATACATTGGCGAATCGAGCAATGCATTGACCAGCGACTTCACGGCATTCGGGCGGTCCAGAGTCGCGGCGGTTATAAACGACTGGAGCTGTTGAGGAGTCGGCGGGATACCTATCAAATCAAGGTAAATGCGCCTAGCCAAGACATGCATGGCTGCGGGCTGAGCCGGATGAAGCCCGGCTTGTGATCGGCGAGCGATCACAAAATGGTCGATCGGATTGACCATCGCGGCCGCAGGTGTTGCGGAATCGACAACCGGAACGACCGGCCGCTCCACGGGTTTCCACGCCCAATGGCTTTGTTGCGTGTGCGTCCAATCGAACTTCGTCCAATCTGTCTTCGCGTCGGTTGTGGCAGCGCCGGGCAACGAAGTCACTTGTGGCCATGGTGCGCCCATCTCAACCCACTTGGAGAGGGCATCGATTTCTCGCTGTTCCAATTTGCGATCAGGCGGCATCTCGTTGCCTTGGTACTTGACCGCCGAGATCAGCAGACTCTCTTCGGGCTTACCAACCACCACGACGGCGCCCGATTCGCCACCCTCCAAAATTGCCTCACGGCTATCGACATAAAGACCCGCTTGCAACTTTGCGGCATCGGTGCTGTGGCATTCGTAACAATGCTGAACAAGCACGGGACGAACTCGTGATTCGAAGAAATCAATTTGTTCGGCAGTGAACTGGGGCGTGTCCACCACCTTTGCAGTCTTATCGTCACCGTGAGCCGGCGTGACGATGGACAGTCCAGTCATGAAAATGAAAAATCGGGTGATGAAGATTAGACGCGACAGCATGCGTTGACGATGTTGTTTCAGCGGAACAGAATTGGTGAAAATTTCCTGCGATGGAAAGTTGCTCATGGCGTCTACAAAAAGTAGAGATCGCATCTACGGTCGCTCCTGAACCAAAACCACTTCAATCGACGAGGGATGTTTGCCGCGAACACAATGAATTGCCATTGGGTTGACGCCAAGCTTTGCCCTGTTGATGAAAGCCACGACGGCCTGTCCATATTGTATTCTCAGGGCAGGATAGATCTTGACCGGGATGCAAGATAAAATGCCAATGAATTCTGCATTACCCCCTTTCCGCTCTACTAGTTTGTTTCGAGATTCGGCATGGTCCGTTTCATGAACTCGTCGAACATGGGAACTGTAAAGGCTGTATCGCCGTGGCCAGGGCTCCAAATCATTCCTTTCGAAATGAGGCTATTGCGCGTTGGCCCCAGTGCGGTTACTTTCCTTTGAAGCAACTCGGCGATATCTCCGGAGCGATGCGGGCCTTCTCCCAATTCAGCCATGGCTCGCATGTAACGCTTCTCCGACGGGGTCAGTCGATCAAATCGCACACGAAAAAAGCTTTCATCGAGTGCGGCGATCACGATTGGCGTGGCTCGTTGCACATCGTCCTGCTCAATTGGGCTATCCTCAGCCAAATCCCAAACATGCTTGCCCCATTCCTGCAAGAAGTAGGGATACCCACGCGTTGCAGATACAACATCTTCGAGCGCGCTGGGCTCCCACTCCACCTGCAAACTTTGTGTTGGCTTTGACAGGGCCTGCCGAGCAGCCGGCCTATCCAATGGACCAATAGATGGAAAGTCAAACAGTCTTTCCGCATACGACTTTGCTTTTCCCATCTTGCCACGCAATTGAGGAAGTCCAGCCCCAACCATAATCAAGGGTAACGACAACTGACTTGTTCGATGCAAACAGGTAATCAGCGCGGCCAATTCTTCCTCGGCGACATATTGCAGCTCGTCAATAAACAGTACAACAGCCCTATCTGCAGCCTTGGCGGCATCACCGATCGATGTTAGCAAAGCCAGCAGATCCGATTCCAGGTCTCCATTGTCAGCTAGGCCTTTTTCCGGATCCAAATCCAGTCCCACCTCAATGTCCTGGTACTTGAACTTGAGGGCCTTTGCAAAGCCAGCGAGCGCTTGGAGAGCCCGTTTTGCGGCGGCCTGCGAAGCCCTCACTGCCGAGAGCTTGAGCAACAAGTGACGCAACTCCGGAGCGAGCATCGCCGGCAGGGACTTGTTTTCAGGTGCTTCGAGCCGAATCGTCGCATTACCTAACGCTTCCGCCTGGCCGCGCATTCGGTCCAGCAAAACCGTTTTTCCAACTCCTCGCAATCCCACCATCAAAACGCTCTTGGAAGCACGCCCGATGCGGACCCGTTCGATCGAAATGTTGACTTTTTCGAGAAGTTCGCTGCGTCCTGCCAGCTCAGGTGGCTGCGATCCTGCGCCTGGTGAAAATGGGTTTTGGATGGGATTCATGCTGGAATTATAGCAAAATTATCGAGTTTATGTAGTTTATGTAATTTACGCATAAATGCATAAACTCTTCATAAATGGAGGTTGGGGTTACGACTCGACGGCATGTTTCAAGCTCTTTTTCACTACTTCACCAACTCGGGCAGATACTTAACCGGAAGAGTACCATGCGAAAGAACCTCTTCGTGGAATTTTCCGAGGTCGAACTCGTTGCCCCGGGCTCGCTGGACTTTTTGCCGCAAGCGATAAAAGGCCGTTCTGCCTACGAAATAGGTAGACAATTGACACGAGCTTTGCTTGGCTCGGAGAATCTTGCCAACCGCTTCTGCCGTCGTTTGAAATCCCCGATCCACGAGCAACGACTGCGCTTCGTCGTCGGTCATGTTGGAGCAGTGCATACGGTAGTCCAGAATCGCGTTGAGGACAGCTCGCATATAGTACTTGAGTTGATGAAGTCTAAGTGCAAGTTCGCCTTGTCCGTAGCCTTCGTCGAGCATCATTTGCTCGGTGTAGACCGCCCATCCCTCTGCGAAAACGCCCGACGTTAGCACTTTTCGAACGAGCGATTCCACTCGATTGCTGTAGTCGAGTTGCACGTAGTGACCGGGATAAGCTTCGTGTATCGTGAGGATTTGCAACATCGAATGGTTGTACTCTTGGAAAAAGGCCAATTGCCTTTCGAGAGGCCAGTCGGATGGTGGCGGCGAAATAGCGTAAAGACTCTTGGCCTTGGCATCGAGTGGTGGTGCTTGATTCAGATAAGCTGCGGAAAAACCACGTTGAAACTCGGGCATTTCGATGATCGAACACTGATCAGGCTCTGGGAGTGTCAAGATTTTTTTGCTTCGGATGAAATCCTTGATCTTTTCGACGGTTGCCCGCGCATCCTGGATCAGTGTTTCCGATGTTCCGTGTTTCTTGCTCAGTTCAAAAAGTACTGCTCGAATTGTTTCTCGTCGACCAATGGTATCATCGGGCGGTAACGGACGGTTTTTGATGATAGAACTCCATTGCTGCTTCGCGACGTAGTACATCTCACGCTCCACACGGTCCGCTTCGGCTTCGGCGGTTTCGATGACATCTTGCGAGCTTAGGCCAGCATCCAACTCCATGGCCAGCTTTTCGCTAAACTTCTTGGAACCGATTCGCCATTCGCCATCGGACCGTGGCAGTAATTCTTCTTCAAGGAAGCGTTTGTAGTCTCGCAGCGTTTCGGCGGCCATGCGGCATGGAGCGGCTAACGGACTAATTTGCGGTGATTCGCCGGACAACGCAAAGATATCTTTCTCATAAAACGAGATCGCTCCATCGGTTCGTTTGATGGCAACTTCGGTCACGACCCTCGGTGGGTTCTTGAGCGAGGCTTTGGCCGCTGCAATCACTTCAGGAATATGCGCGATCCGACGAACCGCGTTGTCTACGTTTCGATGTCGCGGCAAAGTCGACTGAGTGAACAAAGAAAAAACGCTATCGGAGCAATAAACTAAGTAAACGCGAGGATCGTTGGCAAACTCGTCCAAGTGGTTGGCTTGCCAAAGCCGGAATCGGATGGCATTTTCCCAGATCTCCAAATCAATCTGTGAGCCGCGAGACAATTTAGATCGATCAAATCGCGACAATAATTCGGCGACGAGCGCTTCGTCACGCTTCCGATCTTTCTCACGTGCACTCGGAGAGAGATCGTCCATCTGACCGTCTCGTTCGCGATTTCCTTGTTGCGTTGCAAAGACGGGATGACGCTCGCACTCGTCATCCAGCCAGGCGCGAAAGGCCTCGGATACACTTTTATCTGCTGTAGCACGATCTGCCGACTGGGCCAATGCAATGCTGGACAGCGATATAGAAACGAACATAGCCCAAATCGAAGCCGACACACTTGATCGTTTCAAAATATTCATAGACACACTCGCGTTACTCATGCCAACGTGATACCTGCCATTCGTTTTGCTCGATCTTCCCAACGAGTTCTTATAAGGAGTTACTTGGAAACGAGCCAAATATTTCTGTAGAAGACAGGGTTATTATGGTGCTGTAGGAAGATCGGGCCCGGTTCCGACGTGATCTTGTTGATGCGTGCAGCGGTTGTCGTATTCGGAAGCGTTTGATCGGTGTGCACTGTAACGCCGTTCAACCGGACTGTGATCTTAGCGGGTTGTGTTCGCGTGCCCTGTTGATCAAATCTTGCGGCCGTGAAATCGATGTCATAGGTCTGCCAAGTTAAGGGCGGTAGGCACATATTGAGCGATGGTGCCGCGATCGAATAAAGCCCACCTGTTTCATCCATCTTGCCCTCGAGCCCAAAGGAATCGAGAACCTGAGTCTCATACCTTCCCTGATGGTATACGCCACTATTGCCACGACCTTGACCGCGTGCATAAGGCTTGTACGGAGTGCGGAATTCGAGATGAAGCGTATAGTCGGTAAACGATTGCTTGGTCGCAACGTCATTGTTGACGAGCAAACCGTTCTCCATCTTTCCGTCCTGCCAAGCATCGACGGAGGTTCCATCAAAAAGAACGATCGCGTTGGATGGAGGTTTGGCTCCTAAAGTCGGACTGGCGCGTTCAAACCTTTGCAATTCGGCCAGTACCTTTCCATTTCGAGTTACGACTACCGTTCCCTTACGAACACTTGCTGTTGTAGTCTTGTCTTCCGACGCAAACTCGACTGAGTCGTTAGCACGGCTACCACTCATTCGCAATCGAGATTTTTTCTTAGTCCAACCAAGTCCAGGCAATCCATCTTCGAGCAAATAGGCCTCGAAGCTACCTCCTCCAAGAGCCACCACCTGGACTCCCCAAGCAGCGCCGGTCGTCGTTTTCCCATACTCACCTTGGACCAAGAAGTCAGGGTCCTCGGCAGCGGCTCGCGCTGGATCGGTCCAAGTCAAGGCAGTGAGTTCTTTCTTTTTGTCTGCAGCAGGATCTTGCGCAGCCACAAAAAGGCAAACCGACATTAAGTACGTTATTCCTACAAGCCATCGAAATTTTGTCATGCTATGCCTCGAATTCAGGAAACCAATGTGCCCGAGTATTGTAGAACACTCGTCCCCAATTGTCAGTCGCCAATGTCGATTGTGAGTTTCACACGTTGTCGCTGTTGACCGCACAAGGTATCGTTGCTTGTTCGAGTAAATTGCACGCGAGATTCAGCTGTACCCGGACCTTTCGAGTGCGTTAAGCACCCCTTCGAACACCCTGGGACCTTGCTCGCGAACCAACAGATCCATGTTTTTCGTAGATAATGTACTAGTCTAGTTTCGCGGCGATGCCCTCCGGCCCATTCTCTCACTGTCCTTCTTATCGAGTTCGAACCATGATCGCAAATCTACTCAAAGGGTTACTTTTCCTTTTCATGACCGCAGGGATCTCGTCACTAGCCTATTCGAATGAACCCATTCGACCGAATGTCATTCTCGTAATGGCGGACGATCAAGGCTGGGGTGAGACGGGTTATCACGGTCATCCTCAACTTAAGACACCCATCTTGGATGAGATGGCACAGTCGGGGTTGAGATTGGATCGATTCTATTCGGCTCACGTGAATTGTTCTCCAACGCGAACGAGTATCCTCACGGGAAGGCATCCGATTCGATCCGGCGTTTTCGGTCCGAATTGGTCCACTCGCCCTGAAGAGATAACCGTGGCTCAACTGCTCAAGAAGGCTGGATACCGAACAGGGCATTTCGGAAAGTGGCACGTCGGAGCCGTCAAGGCCGCCTCTCCTACGAATCCGAACAAAATGGGATTCGACGAGTACCTTTCTCACGATAACTTCTTTGAGCTCAGCCCCATGTTATCTCGGAATGGGGCCGATCCCACGATAGTGCAAGGTGAGAGTTCGCAGGTCGTCGTGGATGCGGCCATCGAGTTCATTCGGAAATCGAATCAGACCAATCAACCCTTCTTTACCCTGGTCTGGTTTGGATCGCCTCATGCGCCTTATAGTGGCTTGCCAGAGGATGTAGCCAAGTATGAGTCCATTGAGAATGAAGCTCTCAAGAATCGACTGACGGAAATCAGCGCGATGGACCGAGCCATTGGAGTGTTGCGGAAATCTCTTCGCGAATTGAAGATTGCTGAGAACACCATCGTCTGGTTTTGTTCCGACAACGGACTGGGGCATGATCCCAAAAGTTCGTTCAATGGACCTTGGCGAGACAAGAAGGGGTCCATCTTTGAAGGAGGACTTCGCGTACCGGGAATCATCGAATGGCCGAACATGATCAAGTCCCCGCGGACCTCGAATGTCCCTTGCGTAACGACTGACATGATGCCTACCCTCATGGACCTATTGGAGCTTAACACCATGCTTCCAAAGCGGCCGCTGGACGGACTCAGTATCAAGCAATTGATCGTGGGTGGTGACTTTGCAGAACGACCGAAGCCCATTGGGTTTTGGAAGTACGCTTCGGCTGGCGAACAAAACAATGAACGCTGGATGTCCAAAGAACTCACTCGGGGCACGACACCCACCGTAAACAACCCTGCCATCGATTTCTTGAATTATCGACATCCCGTCGAGCGTACAGACTTGGACGGTGATGCGGCATGGAGCGGAAACCAATACAAACTCGTAATGCGTGGAAAGCAAAGAGAACGGAAAGCCGAGCTTTATGATTTGCTTTCCGACCCGGGTGAAAAGGTTGACATCGCGGACAGGCATCCTGACGTTTGCAACCGTATGCTGGCGGAGCTTGTGGCTTGGCAACGATCCGTCGAGAAAAGCCTCACAGGCGCCGACTACCCATAGAGCCCGCTCCACCGACCTTGTGTCGGTGGACGGATGAATGACCAGCTAGCAAGGGACCGAGCACGCGACTTGAAGGCTCTCTATTCGATCTTGTGTCGATGGAAGCACGACGGGGTTGGCTAGCCGGAGGAGTCACCCGTCCATCGACGCAAACAGCGATGATTCGCTATACATGGTCAAACCGCTTTGACCATCGGGTACGAAGACGTGCGCACTGCATCGCTGGCCCAATCTTGGCACTCGGGGCTACATCCACGGAACTGGTTCCCAAACTGCACGTCGAGTACATTGATGAGAAAGATCCGAATCACATCGACTTGTACATTGCGGCGTTCAAAAACGATTTGGAAACGCTGCGGAAATGGCTGGCATCGTGATCGCGATTGCCTCCAACGAAGCAGAGTGTCGCACAATTGTCCTCAATTGTTACAAAAGATTGGTTTGGCGGTCCCGGCCATCAGCAGATCACCTTTGATTCCGTTCTTCGGCTGCCACTAACCGACCGTCGATCGTCGCTGCTCATCAATGTACTGAATCGCAAGGCGATTGTCCTGAAGATCGCCACGGAGCCAGCACCTGCTCAGGGGCTTTCGATCAGTTCTTTCAACCGACACCGGAATATTCTAACTATTTCGGCCACTATCGAACAGCGATGACCAACGGCTCTGGCCATGCGCCAACACTTGAATCGAACTCGCAGATATACTTTTTCTTTGAACGGTTTCTGAAGCAATCTCCATGAAAGGATGAGCAATGAGCTCGCGACTTGAAAGGCCCTGTCCTCAAAGGCAAAGCCGTCCGAAAATGCAGAGCAGCGTGCAGAACGCTCTTCAGTTGGCGATCAGCGTGATATTGCTGGCCCCACTCGTGTTGATGGCCCCAACCATTGCGTACGCAGATGAGGCAGTTGCGTCCTCGCTCAAGAAGCTGGGTGTCGAACGGGGCATTGTCGCAGTTTTGGATCTGCCTGACGCAGGAGCAGCGCGCATCGTCGAGTTGGCTAAAGCTAGTGAGTTGACGATTTATTTTCAGTCCGCCAATGCCGACCAGGTCCAATCGGTCCGGCAGGCCGCCGCAGTCGCAGGTTTGCTGGGGCGAAGAATCGTCGCACAACAGGGCTCGCTCCCAACAATTCATCTCGCCGACAACGTCGCAGATGGAATTCTTGTGTCGCCTTCGGCGAATGGCGTTGTCAACGAAGCCGAGTTACTGCGCGCCTTGCGTCCACTAGCATCGGCGTTTGTCGGCGATCGCAAACTGGTCAAGCCCGTCCCCGCTGGCATCGACCAATGGACGCACCCCTATCATGGACCGGACAACAATCCGCAGTCGACCGATCAGTTGGTACGAGGCGAATTGCGCACGCAGTTTCTGGCCACCCCTAAATTCAGCCCGATGCCCGAACAGACGGTAGTAGCAGGGGGGCGAATATACAAAGCGATGGGACACATCGCCCACAAGGCCAACCAGAACGAGTGGCTCAATACGCTGCTGTGCATCAATGCCTACAATGGCACAATCCTCTGGAAGCGGCCTTTATCTCCTGGCTTCATGCTCCATCGAAACACCATGGTTGCCACCGACGATGCGCTCTATTTGGGGGACCACGAATCCTGCAAAGTGATCGACGGACAGACTGGACAAGTCCGCCATGAGTTCACCGTGCCAAGCGACATCACCGATGGCCCCGTCTGGAAATGGATGGCCCTTCGCGATGGGATCTTGTATGCGCTCGTTGGCAATCTCGAAGTCGAGGTCGAGACGTTGGCATCCAAAGTCCGCGGACTAGGGCATTGGCCCTGGGGGATGTGGAAGGGCCACGACTACAAGGACCCCCGCACCGCCTTCGGATTCGGCCGTACGCTAGTCGCGCTTGATGT
>JBEBHM010000139.1:0-14141 GCA_040080875.1 Pirellula sp. | reverse complement strand
TGCCGAAATCTACCGAGCCAAAGAACATCTTCGGCTCTTGTTTCGCCTGTTTCGCTCGGAACCCAAAAGTGAGAAACGAAATGAACTGCTTTTGCAATTGAATGCTCTGACCAGTTGCCAAGCCATCTGTGGCCCACGGCCCGCTTACGACAACTCGGTCGTAGAAGCGTTTCGTCAATGGCCAAACCTACATCGCTTGCCAATCACTATTTCCACGAATATGGCCCCTGGAGCCGATACGTTGGCAGCAGAGGTCGCTCTCGAAGATGAGTTCGCAAGCAAGCAATTTTTCCTGAAAGCAATCTTGCCATATCCGTCGGATCTCTATGTTGGGCAGGCTAGTACGTACAATTCCAAACAAAGAGATGGTACGCCTGATCCTGCGAATGAAGCGAATCAACAGAAGTTTCAAGAATTACTGCAAAGGATAGGGGAATCAAATCAGCAAGTCGTTCGTAGGTGCGAAGAAGAGTCACTCAGTGACGAGGAGTTTTACTCGAAGTGCAAATCCGAACTCGACAATGACGATAGCTCCGCACGCCGTTCTCGATACTATGCCGCCGGAGAGTACATCGCAACAAACAGCCTTGTCATGGTCGCGTTCTGGGACTCCGACTTTGATCGAGACACAGAGAATGGAACCGGGGCGCTTGTCTTTACTCGAAGGTTTGGGCCACGCAGCAACGTGTTACCCACCACGGCGGGAATTGGACTCCCACATGGAGGACCGCTCGTACATATCCCAGTCCGGCGTCTCAAGAACCAGACCATGATCAACCTGCCAGTTGAGAGTCCGTTCATTCGAGTTCTCCATCCCTTTGCTTATACGCCAGATATCAAGCAAGGTAGGACGATCAGCGGGAAAGACCTTGCTCACATCTCGGATGCCGAAAGTCAAATAAGCGGTCTTCGTGTCCTCAACAGAATCCTAGAGACTCTGATGTGGTTCTATCGATTAGATCAACCAAGCCTTTCCGAAGTGAGCAGCGAAATTTCAAGTCGATTTACTTCAGCTCTGCATTCATCCATGGCGCAAGGAGGGAGTGACCAATTCCGTTCGTTATGCTCGCATCTTCAAGCCAGAAAGACCGCCACCAAGGCTCAATACAAGCTTGAGCCCCGAAACCGTCGAACCCTAAGGCGCATGTTTTTGTCCGTTGCGGTTGCCGCAATTCTCTTTCACTTGTTCGCAGAGTGGCATCCTCAAAAAGAGATGCACGGTCAACTGCATCATTCAACGACCGTTGTCGAGGACAATCCTCTTGAGCCATATGACATAGAGAATGCCGTTCAGAAATCCTGGATTAGACCACTGATTGGAGTATGCAGCGCTATCGCGGTAGGTCTTGGAGTCTGGACTTACCTGAGAGCGAAAAGAACGCGAGACAGGGACCATTCCGATGACCTGCGTGCACTCGCTGAGGGGCTACGCGTCCAGTTTTATTGGAACATCACGGGCGTTGGGAAATCCGCCCCTGCCAACTACTCACTTCGGCAACGAAGCGAGCTGGATTGGATTCGAAGTGTAATTCAAGGAACATCTGCGCCCTACGATCAATGGACACGATGGTTTGACAAATTAGCGACGATGACCCAGGTCCGCTTGCTGGAAGCGTGTTTGCAGGGATGGATCATCGACCAAGAAAACTACTTCAACTCGGCGTCGGAGAAGAAACATCAAGAATTACATTTCTGGCACCGTTCTGGAGTACTGATCGCTCTTTCAGGCGTTGCGACCGGCGCGTGCCTAGTGTTTTTGAATCTACTCGGCCATCGATTGGACTTGCTTCAACAGCACTTTGAGTACGCCGTTGTCTTCATTCCAGTTTTTGGATCAGTGGCTTTTGCAATTGCGTCAACTATTCGAGAATCTCGTGCGACCCAACACTCGTCGGCCAATCCATTCAGGAATTGGTTCTCGTCGAGCGTCTTTCATGTTGTCTCGTTTATGTTGCCGTACGAGGACGAGCACACTTCCGGTGAGAGTAAGTCGTTGTCGATACAAAATTTTTTCATCGGTCTCCCGACTATTTTGCTGATCGCCTATTTGGGTATGGTCGCCGTTGCTGGAATTGCACGATTTTCCGTGGAGATCCCGGATGCCTTTACGTTGAGCTCAGTATTGGCAGGCGCATTTCTTTTGGTTGGCGGCTTGATGATCGCCTGGGCGGAGAAGCAGCAACTGTCCGAGACGGGATACCAATTCAACACGATGGCCACTCTATTTCGCTGCGCTCGAATTCAGTTCGAAAAGCATCTCAACGATCTCCGGTCTCTTGACAAAGCCTTACAGAGAATCGAGCTTGAAATTTCGAAACTCGCAGGGCATGCAACTGAGACAGATGAACAACTGGGGAAATTGAAGGAAGATCGCGAAGAGTTCGAGAAAAAGCGAACACGCAAAGCAAGAGAGATTCAAGATTTCATTTTTGAGCTGGGTCGCGAAGCATTGGATGAAAATGCCGAATGGCTAATCCTGCACCGAGCCCGCCCACTTGAACCTGTGATGGCTGGATAGACCCCATACAACGAATCAACTATCACCATGAGCCAGTACGATCTCAATGCCTACTTTTGTCATCCTTGGAAAACGCACGTTTCAGTCAATCTCGCGATGTGGCAAGCGATGTCTGCCGACTGCAATCTGGTCATCGACAGGCCGACGATATTCGAAGGAAGCGATCCGCCATTCTACATCAATCGCATTGAGTCTCTCTTCCAGCAAACAGATATCTTTGTAGCTTGCCTTCCGTTCCAACAACAGCCGATGGGCGAACAATGTTCTCAGTTTGCATTGTTCGAGATCCGAATGGCCGAAAGGGCGGGTTTGACTCGCTTTGTCCTTTACGACCCACGAACCCGATTTCAACCTCCGAAATACGTTGGCATGGATTCACGGTATGTACCCTGTCGAATTGACGAACTATCAGCCCAACTCAGTTCGAATGCTCGACTGACATTCGTTGATCTGTTCAAGAATTGGCTAAGCTGGGTCATACTGAGCAAACGCCCTAGAGTCGAGCGGACCTCATTCGAATCAGGCATTCTTGTGAGTTCATCAAAAACAAAAAAAGGTTTGCGAACGGCGATCCAAAAGGGAATGCGTGAAGCAGGCTTTGGAACTCCAATTGACCTAGAAAATGATCCGAACGGTGATTCCGACCTTCTCGAAATTCTGCGTTCATTGAGGTTGCTTGTCGTCGACTTGAGCGATCCCAAGTTGCTTCCCATTTATCATTTAGCTCATGCACTCTCGATTCCATGCTTGAGACTGCATCAGAATGATAACAAGCTTCATGACAATCATTTGCCAAGCATTCTTCGTGGGCACACGGAGGGATACCACAAAGACATTATCCGCATCGGCTCGGGCGACCAGTTTGTCAAAGCCATATCCGAACGGGCAAGTGCCTCCGCCTCAGAATACCACGCAATTGTCAGCCCATCAGTTGGTAACTCCGAGATTCAGCGCCGAGGCTACGTCAAGCATTTAGTGTTCGTTAGCCATGACCTTAAAGGTGAAAACCGAGAGGTAATTGACTGTCTGGTGCAGAGGTTCGACGAGCTTGGAATCGAGTTCTTTGAATACGAAACGAGCAACCGAGCGGGCGACGATTGGCGAGCGAAGATGGAGGCAGGTCTAGCAATCATGACTCACTTCGTTGCGATCCAATCCCCGACCTACGACCAATCTGTTGCATGCACGCAAGAGATGGGCAGAGCGCGGGACCGCGAGAGCAGAAAGGAAGTAGTAATTAGAGCGTTCCGACAACACAACCGAGGAAGTCCATCGGTTATCCTAAGAGATCAAAACACGACCCACCAGCCGCTGCCGCCTGATCCAGATGCCGCCGCTAAACTCGTAACGGAAAATGTGCTGTCTGCCATTCGACGATGAGCTTCCGTTGAACCGCATCTTGACAATCGACGGTGGACAATTTTGATTTCTTTGTTTTTTGAGCTGTCGCCTTCGGGCTTCTTTCTAGTGACGCTCTTCGCGACGGATGGCGTCGAACTCCCATTCGCAATCTCGATGAGTCGATAGCCAGCGATCTGGCAGCATCTTGCCTAACCTCCTTGCTAGTTGCCGATTCTCCTGCGTCGGAGAAAGCGTCAACTGGTGGTCGAAAACGCACCGGCATCTTTGCAGAGTTTAAACTCAAAGCTATCGACGAGCGCTTGCCAACTGGCTTCGACTATGTTCTCACTCACACCGACGGTCGACCAGCTATTCCGTGTATCATTACTAGTGATGATGACACGGACCGGGGCTTGGGTTCCTTGGCGATGTGTAACAACGCTTACTCGATAGTCGGTCAGCGTCATGGATTCTATGGCGGGAAAGTGATGTCTCAGAGCACGCCGCAGGGCTTTGTCGAGCGCATTGACTGGTCCATCTCCGTCGCCTACCACGTGTTCTTCGGTGCCGTTTACTTTCAACCTGAGAATAGCTTCCGTAAACGGTTGTGTTCCTTCTTTCGTTTCCACTCGTTCGAAAGAATAGACTCGTTGAAAGTGAGGTTGAAATCTGCCGGATTCCTTGAGGATCAACAGCGCAAAAGACGCTTCGGCTTGATCGTACTGATACCCGAGTAGTTCGTTTCGCTGGACAAGCTCAATGAGGCGCTCAATCAATTGCGAACTTGGGTTATGGCCGAATTTCTTTACTACTGACGAGATATTGGCTCGGCCTCCCAGTTCGCTAATAACGATGCGGCGAATGTTGCCAACTGTTTCTGGAGGAATGTGTTCATAAGAATGGGCAATTTTCTCGACCGCATGCACATGCATGCCGCCTTTGTGTGCGAATGCATTCAGCCCGACAAACGGTTGGCCGTCGCGCGTCGTCTGGTCGATTAGTTGGTACATATATCTCGAAAGCTCGCATAAGCGATCGACGCCTCTACCGCCCAATATGAACCTGTTCTTCTTGAGTGCGAGATTGGCCATGACGCTAATCAAGTCTGCATTGCCACAGCGCTCGCCGATGCCATTAATGGTGCCTTGCACTTGGGTCGCACCACTGTCGACTGCGGCGAGTGAATTGGCGACAGCCAACTCGCAATCGTTATGGCAATGGATGCCTATGCCACACTTTAATTGCGATCGAACGGAAGCCACGGTCTGCGCGATAAAGTCAGGCATGCTGCCCCCATTGGTGTCGCACAGAATGATAGTCTTTGCACCCCCGCGTTCTGCGGCCTGTAAGGTCTTAATCGCATAGTCGGGATTGCTCTTGAATCCATCGAAAAAGTGTTCGGCATCATAAAACAAATCGCGCCCCTGCTCGCGCAGATAACTGATTGAATCATAGATCATTTCCAAGTTCTCGTCCTTGGTGGTCGATAAGACTTCGGTTACATGCAGATCCCAGGTTTTACCTACGATGGTAATCACCTGAGCTTCCGAGCGCAGGAGAGCTTGCATGCCGAGATCCTCTGCACAGCGACTGCCGCGCTTGCGAGTCATTCCGAAAGCAGTGATTTTAGTATGCTTGAGCCGAAGCATGCGAACGTCCTTGAAGTACTGGAAATCCTTTTCATTGGAGAGCGGGTACCCACCTTCGACATAGTCGATACCGATATCGTCCAGCTTCTCTGTCAGGCGCAATTTCTCTTCTGGCGAATACTCAACGCCAACCGTTTGGGCGCCGTCGCGAAGGGAGGTGTCATAAATTTCAACTGGATCTGTGGTTGCCATATCAACATCGTTTACAGGGTTTAGTTTCGCAGGGCGCTAACAGTTCCGCCTAGGCCGAAGTACAGTCGCATTGCTAACGCGATACGATTAGTGTACCGCACATGTTGCACATTTCGCAGTAACGCGGGTATTTCCGAAACAGTCGGTCGTCCACAACTATTGCAAGCTGGAGTGATCCGAACTAGGCAATCTTTCGCAAAGAGCACAACCGGTATTCCTTTGCCCTCTGCATAGCCAACTTCATACATCGTATTCAACGTCAGCCCATCCATATCCATTACGAGAACGTCGGAGGCCTCAATCGCTAACTTTGTCTTCGTTCCGATTTCGAATGGAGCCAACGAAGTTTCGTCTTCTCGCGATATCGTCATGCTTAGACGTTTTAAGGTCGGTTTAAGGACCTGCCTGTACACCAATTCGGTCGTTGTGTTGGGCGCGAACGACATGCTCATGAAGAACTTCATGTTCTGCTTGGAAAGGTTGCACAACTTACTTATGCCGATCTCCTCGAGCATCCCTGCCTGAGGATTGGCAAGAATGCGGTTAAGTTGACCAGGGGAACCGCTTAAGCCGTAATCGACGTAATCAGCACCCGCCTTGATCGACTCAAAGGCAAGCTCTGGATCTTCAGTAGGCACGTCGAATATGATTGTGGTCATGGGGTACGCGAGCTTTACATCGCCAACAATCTGTTGGAACTGTTGAAGGTTATTACACGAAATGATGACGCAGGCCGGCACGCCTTTATTAGATTTTCGAAATGAGGAACTCCAACAAACATCCGGCGCGAGAGATGTTTGGCGCAAACATGTCTCCCAAGTGTCTTTGCCTAGTTTTGGGCAAATCAGCATTACAAGCGATGTGGGCATGGCAGTTTTGAGATTGCTTAATCAGAAAGTACGGGTCACTGGCTTGTCGGTTGTACTCGCTACAGGCAGGCGAATGCTGTATGTCACCCCCGTCTGACCAGCATCCTTATTCTGGATATCAATCTCACCATGAAAGGCCTGGCGAATGATTCGTCTCACCGACAACAGGTCGCATTCGGAAAACAATCTGGCTCCAATGATTTGTTTGGATTCATAACGAGCGAAGACGAATGGCAAGTGGTCAGCGAGAATGTTCGGTCCGTTATCGCTGATGCGTAGACGAACGAAATCCGCGTCAGGGCAATCCAGTTGAATGGTGATAAAGCCTTTGGAACCTCTTGTCGATTCTGATTGGCTGATCGCAGACAGCGAACTGCCAATCAAGTCCGTTAAAGCGGTGCGCATTAGCTGATTGTCGACAAATACACCTGGCAGTTCCTCGCATGCCTTTTTGACAACTTCAATATGGATCTTGCAATTTACCGCTTGAGCCTTGTCTCGCATATCTTGCTCAACTGCCTGAACGATTCGCTCCAAATTGCATACATTCAGCTCAGCTTGTCTTTCGCCGGCGAGAAAATGGATCAAGCTCAGCGTCTCGGTGACCTGGTCGACGTGCTGCTTGACTATTTGCAACTGTGTCACAAATTGGGCTGGGTCGGTAGATGAGGTGTTCGCTTGGGTTATGGCCAGATTCACGTTAGCGGCCAATAATTTCAAGGGCTCACTGATTTTGTCCGACAAACCGACAGCGGCGTACCGATTGGCTTCACTAACAGCGGTTGCAGCCCTTTTTTCTGAGAGCAGCGTTTCTGTAATACGAGTGGCTATATCAAGTAGAATGGCCACATCGTCAAAGGGCAGGGCGTCTTCATCGTAAAGCTCCAACACTTGAATGCCGAGTAGTTCAGGGTTTGATGTGCCGGACGCTCCCAATCGTTTCGGTAGTTGGAGCGGTATCAACAATTGTGTACCTGAGTTATCTTGTCCTTCCTCAGCCTCCCAACCGAAGCTAGCAACCTGAGCCGGCGTAGAATGCAAGGAAAAAGGATGCCGTATCTGGGCAACTCGTTGAGGAGGAAGTGATCGCACCAATTGATTGGCAAAGTCAGAAGATGACGCGTACCAGCCGGATGAATACGGTATTAGAACTTCAAAATTGAATCCCTTGTTGGTCAGATAGGGCAGCAATCGTGGAATATAGTTGTTGCGAATCGCAGAAGTTAATTGGGACAGTTCGTTAGTCGATGACATCTCTCGGGCGATCCTACGCGCGAGTTGATGCTGCATGCCACGTCGACAAATTCCATCAAGGTATTTCATTCGGCTACCATCTTTAAGACTCAGGGCGGCCACATCCACTTTCCGGAGATAATGGTAAGCCCCCCATCGATAGTCGCGTGCTAATGACTGCTCGTCTGGATTGTTGGTCAGCATGAGCACGCACGTGAAAGGATAGTGAGTTGCGATGTAATAAAGAATCTTATCACCCCCGGCCTTGTCTTCTTCGCGATCTTTCGGAGAGTGCTTCAACCATCGATCGAGGATAGCTACATCAAACTCTTCGTTTTCGAGCAAGTCGAATGCTTGTTCGATGTTCTCGGCCCTTGTAACGTTCCAACCAAGGCCTTGAAGCGGCTCGCCGAACTTCTCATAATCGTTCTTGTCATTTTCGACGAAAAGTATCTTGGCCATGTTTATTGACTCTGTTCTGTTGAGAATGTCGGAAATGTTAACGAGACGATCGTCCAGCCCAACCGATATGGCCGACGTCGAGATTCTGCTACTTCGCTTTCAATGCTAAGATTTCCTCCATGGACAAGTGTAATGCAATAGGCAGCTGCCAAGCCACCACGAGGTTTTTCTGCCAGGGATTCGACGAATCCATCCTTGATTTTGGTTGGCATACCTGAACCATTGTCTCGAATCTGGATTACTAACTTGTTTTTCTCTTGAAACATTCTCACTTCAATCACTCCCGTGGCGGCTGAATCGCCATCAACAGAGACTGGGGGATGTGAAGTCAAATTTTTCTTGGCGTTTTCCAAGAGGCGAGTGACTGCTCGCGAGAAGAGGTCTCGTTCACCTTCCATCTTAAGTCCATCGATACCGTCCCCCTGGCCAACAAATTTTACCGCGATCTGTACGCGAGAGTTTGTAGGTTGAACTTGCAATTTATTTCTTAGGTCTTCAACTAGATCCGACAAGACTTCTGCTACGGGAAACGGTTCCAGCTTGGCTCTGAAAGCTGCATAATTCAGTTGCTTCATGCGCATGTCATTGACATTGCAACCCCACGCCTGGACATCTTTGACAAGTCCCTTCAGCTCATCGAGTGTATGGACATTCGAGACCTTGCTAACAAGATCTGTGGCGTGGTTATTCCAATCGTGATCCAAAGCAGCGGCTTGGGCAGTCGCGAAGGCAAGTGGTTCGATAGCTGCGTACGCCTCGAACCACGAGGCGATCTCATAAATCTGTCGAAACTCTGTTAAGAGTGCAGCCGTGGCATGAATACGGCGGTAGGAAATGGCTCGACTCGGATCTACCACTAAAGAGAACGATGCGAACGGTGAGTTCTCGCGGTCGCGAAGTACGAAGAAGCACAATTGCCGGTTCTTCATGAAGGTCAACAATGGCTCTTTGTATCCTTCTAGCGCCGAATCGCTGTGCTTATTGATCACTTCGCTTTCTGCGTGAAAGTCGGGGGTGAAGTTAGTTGATTCCAGAGAGTCGACGTAGTTATCAGAGCTCTTGGGAAACGAAACGGCAAAAGCCTTTCCGCCAGAAAGCTCTTCGACACGGTCCTTTGTGTGATCGGGAATGCATCCTATAGCATCGATATCGCTACACGAAATACAGGTTAGCATTCCCGACTTGTTCTTCATGCGTACCCATCCTTTTGACTGCTGATTGCTCTTGCCATCAGAGGTAAGTAATTCTTTCATTAGCACGTTGAATAAACTAATCAGGAGATCCCGTAGATGCTCCGGCCGACTTTGGCGAGGGTGATATTGGAGGAAGATGTTAAGTTGCTCAGTGAGGCACTTGCGTAGCTCTTTGTCCAGTCGGTCGTTCTCGCGTTGAGTCACCGCTTGCATGGCCTTGCACAGCAACTTCGACAACTCGAATAGAAAGCGTCGATCTGAAGTTGAAAAAGCATTAGCGTGACTTGAAATGATCAGCAGAGTACCTTCCAATCGGTTGCACTCAAAAATGGGCAAACAAAGCAGAGACTTGACTCCGTCAAAGGTTTTCGGGAATTCAAGGGAAAACCTCGCCAACTCGTCCGACGCATTCTTGTTCACTTCGACGATGTACTCTTCCGCTTCAAAGCTCTGCTTGTCTCGTTCCTTAAATCGCTGCCAAACCTTTCCTGAAATTCCTGCGCCTATACCGATGTACAGTGGCGAACCAAGTTCTTTCAAACTCGACGTACTGTAGACACGTCGCAATACATCCTCGGTTTGTGTTTCTCGCCCAGATCCTAAGAGACTGCCAGCGCGTTCATGTTTGTCCAGCACGCGTAGCTGCGCTTGACATGGACCGAATCCCACGGCAATCGCACGAAAGAGACTGTCCGCGAAATCTTCGAGCGTCGGCGATGCAACGGCTTGCTCGAGTACGATACTTCGCGCGTGAGCACGCTTGATTTCGTCGCGAGCTTGCAGATAACCCGCTATCTGCTGCGACGCTGCGATAACAAGTCGCAAGTCTCCGGAACTAAAGAAGCTTTCAAGCGGGTGTACAAACCGCACGACTCCCAAGACTTCGTCGTTCGAAATAATGGGGACTGCCAAGAAAGCTGAATGGTGCTCATTCGGTAAACCATCATTCACTCGGTTTATCCAGAGGACGTCTAGCGCGGGTGGCGGGGCATGAATGCGCTCAACTCGTAAGGGAGTCTTAGTAAACAAGACGTATCCAGTGGCTCCCATTCCAGTAGGGCATGCTTCGTATGCCAATGGCAATTCATCATACGGTCGCATTGAAGCTCTTAGCGTATATCGGCCACTGCCAGCTTCACGCAGGAACACACTGCCGCGACTGCAGTCAATGAAACTCGCCACCGACTTCAAGAACTTATCGCATACATCTCGCAAGTTCTGTTCGTTCTCGCTGGGGCTATCTGCAGAATCAATTTTTGGTGCGGCCAACACTAAACTTAGTTTATCCAACAGCAACTCACGTTCAATTGGTTGTTGAGCGATCGTGCGAGCGCAGGAGTCGCAAAGCCTTTCAACGTAAGACCGTATGCCTAAATGTGCTGCCGCGTCGCACTCTTTGCGCCATTCAAGATCAAGCACTGCGTACAACTGCTCTCCGTACATGACAGGCACGGCAAGCAAAGCTTGAGAATCAGCGACAGACTCACTGTCGATCTTAAAGAAACGTGGCGATCCCTCAGGACTACTAGAAGTTCTGTGAGTCACCCAAGCAGGCTTGCGGTCTAAGGCAACTTGGCCAACGATAGACTTACTAGCGCGATCTCCTTCGCCTTTGATCGGCACAAGAGCCTTTGATGAGTCCTTCCACTCGTCAAATCCATGCCAACTGTTCTCGGGACTGATCGCTTTGATTCGCAAGCAGGCATGAGATTTGTCGAGCCGCTTATCAATACCGACGAGTTTATGCGGTAGACTCTCAACTACACAAACCGCCGCCCGATAAGGCGGTTCCAATTGCAATTTGCTGGCGTGTTGACATACCTTTTCCATCGCATACTTGGCTAATTCTTTAAGATAAGCATCTCGAACTTCTGTAAACGACTTGCCTTCTACGTCGACTTGCATTTCCTCTGTCACGTCCGCATTGGCCAGTTCTCGGCGTCGGTAGAGCCAGGCTCGAGGTGCGGCCTCGCGTCGCAAGATCTGTTCGATCACGAAGACCATTCCCAGATTTACAGTCTTAGGCACTGTATTTCGCCAATAGAAGCTCACTACCCCTTCGCATTCTGAACTATCGAAAAGCACCGGCAACTGCACGCAAGCCTTTGCCAACCCAATGAATTTTCGGTACTCATCACGCACTTCCTCGCTGAAGTGCGAACTCCACTCCAAGCCGTCAAGCCATTGCAAAAGACTTTCGTGATCTTGGTCGACATTCAGATTCTGAACGACGACAACTTTCGCTCCACCAGCCTGATCGCCTAGCGTGCGACGCGCGATACCAACATTGGCGGGTGCGATAAACGGCAAACCCAGATCGTCATGGGTCACAGCCACTTGTTGCAGACAATTCGTACGATTTGGATCCAAAAACGAAGCCTCGGCGCAATCGCAATCGAGGAGGCTGACGCACTCAATCAAGAGACTTCGAAGGATTTCACGAGAATTGCTGGATTGCAAAGACTGTTGTATGTCCGATTGTTTCAGTCTTCGTCTATACAAGCCTTCGCCTACTCCGGCACCATAGCTCAATAGTTGCTCTTTTAGTGACCCCGATATTACGACGTCTGGCTTGACAAACAGCCTCAGCGCGCCAATAAGTCGCCTGTCTTTTTTTGCATGACGAATCGCCAGAAGAATGGAGCCATCGGGCAGTGTGCAAAGCGACGGTGTGTTTTCCGGAGTTTCATTCGGTAGTGGGTCTGGCAAATGAGCTTGAATGATCGCTAGATCTCCACGGTCGTTGAATCGCTTGCAGTCGGTTGACATGATTTCAACCGCATCACGAGTTTGCGATACGATCATCAGTTCAACTTGGTTACACGGAATCAACTGCGAAGCACCCTTCTTAATTGCGTCCCATAGTTCATTCCGATCAATGAAGGTGACTCGCTCACGAATCTGCTGCAACTGTACAGCTTCTTTACGACCGTTTGCCGAGGAGTCAGAACTCGAACTTATTGACACTGACACACTGAAACCTTTCATCGGGAGCTATTCGGTGAGTGCTTTGAGGGGATCAGGTCCGCCAGTACGACGTCTGCAGCAATGATGTACTGCGAAGATTAACGAATGGCGTCGTGAAAATCAACAAGCGCAAGGGGTGTAATCTCGCTTATGCGTGCGTAAATGGACTTTTTGAGGTGGAAACTGGAGTCGCTATCAAGTAGTCAGAGAACTAATCTAATGGGCGCAATGGCATTGAATAGGAAGATGTATGCAGATGCGATAGTTTTGTTCGAAAAAACTCTGCAACTCCGTCCAGCAAGTGAGGATATTAAGCAGAAGAACATTGTCACCCGAATGAACATGGCCGCCTCGAAACGGGAAATCGGCGACGTTCAGGTTGCTCGCAATGAGTTGCTAGGGTTGCTAAGCGAATGTGAGGAGGACAAAACGAACCCCACTCGGTCAATGGGAAGGATTCTCGATCAGATTCCCAGATGTGAATGGAAACTAGAAAAATCCGTAGAGGCGGTGAAGTATGTCAATTCCTGACCGGAATCGACAGTGAAGTACGCACAAGAGGCAATCGCTGTATTTGGAGACGACGCATCGTCCCAGTTTTTCGTTGTCGAGGCAAATCGATTGATCGATGAACTTCAGCAAGGCAATTCAAATAGCGATTCTGCAGGGACAAACCCATTTTCGCTCGTTGAAGATGCCAAGACTCGCTTTCGAGCCATCGAAAAACTCGCAAGCCTGCCATTGAACGAACCGGCGGTCCCTATCATTGAAGCAATCCTTGGCCCGACGAAATCAGTAGTGGACGTATTAGCACAACTAGACACATCCAACAAAGACCAAAAGTCGGGTATGCTTTGGTCTGTCCCGATTTCCGAGCCTATTTCGCAGGTTCTCGATAAAATTTTGGAGACGCGCCAACCATGAAAACGCGAGTACGCTTCGTTGCGCATTTGGAACTGAGAACGCACGCCATGGAGAAAGGACGTTTTGCTGAACCTTGGATTTCCGAATTCTCTTGTCGTCCGTAACGAGCAAGTCTGCTTCCAGAGGCAGGCAACCGGATCCACTTCGGAGTTGGCTTGCAAGTGAACTACAATCGCTCACAACGCACTGCATTCATCAAGAAATATTGATCGATTCCGGCGTGAACACCTTGGTCAAGTTAGCGGCGGCAATTCGGGAGCATTGCGATCTTGTCGTACATATCGTCGGTAGCAACCCAGGTGCCATTCCTGATTCCAGATACGTATCGGAGCTGTTTCGTGTTTGTGATGAAGTCGTCTTGCGCAATCGATTTCCATTTCTCTTTGACGTTGTGGGAGGACGGTTACGCTGGCAGCAATTGTCGTACACGCAATGGGAAGGCTGGTTGGCGTGTTTTTTCGATAAACCAATAGCGGTCTGTGGATTCGTTGAGGAATACACTGTCAACACGAGTGTCGAAATTGTCCAATTGACGATGGCTGAGTATTTGCACCTCGGAAGCCCTTACTTTGGCAGACCAACCGAGTGTCATTCGAAGGATAGGATCTTGATCCATGTGCTCAAATTGAAAGGTGATTTGTTGCAGGAACCAGTGAAACAACCATCCAAGATCGATTGGCAAACCCAAGGAAGCGTTAGACGGTCCTGCATTGCCGATCGAGAAGTCGAAACTCAACATTTTCAAAACATCATTTCGGATGAAGTGCCGGAGCGTGTACTGCTTCTTTTGGGG
>JBEBHM010000138.1:0-14160 GCA_040080875.1 Pirellula sp. | reverse complement strand
TCGTCGTTCGGTTGCTTGAGGGTCGATGAGCCAGGAACGTTGCCGATGAAACTTGGCGACGTCTGATCGAAACCATAAATCGTCAACTCGTCGACACCATCATCTTCCTCGCCTGTATCCAATACGTTGATAACGTAGTTGCGAGCGTTGCCACGGCTGCCCGTCGTGTAGATTGCGAAGTAGTCGGTGTCCGCTTGACCGTCTAAAGTCAAGGTATGATCGGCAATGATCGGAGCACCTGCAATTCCGTTGGCCGATGCAGTCGTGACCGTCATGTCTTGCAAATAATAAACGTTGAAACGATCTTCGCCGTCGTTTCCTGTCGAGGGCAAGTCTTGACTACCGTGAACCCGAGTCTTCGAACCCAGGAAGATGTAGCCATCGATCCCAAAGGTCGTCGTTCCGACAATTCCGCTCGAATCACCAAATTGGAAAGTGTCGACATCGTTGTTTCCCCAAATTTCCGTTCGATAGACTGGTCCCGTGGCAACCGTCGATTGGGCTGCACCGACCGGATTCCCACCCACTTGTGAACCGGCCGTTGTCAAGGTCGCACCTGCAATGATTCGACCTCGCAATACCATATTGGTGCCAAAGTCCGTGTCGGGATCAATGGCAGATATCGTGGCGTCCGTTGCATTGATATCGCCGAAGATGTCAATGGCTCGTGCCGCGATGATTTGGCTATGTGGGTCCAGGGTTATATTGTCTCCAACCCGAAGAGTGACAGCACCCGCTTCGGCAAAAACTTGGCCGATCGGGACCATGCGATCGGCATCGATGTGATTCCCTGGCACTGTCGAGTTGTTTTCGGCGAAGCGAGCTTCACCGGATGGGAGCAATTCGAAGTTCTCGCCTTGAACGGCCGAATCTCGAACGGTAAGCCGGATGTCACCAAGATAAGCATGCGCCAAAACGAGCCGCAGGTTTCCGTCTGTCTCGGTCAGATAGATATGTTCAGTCGCCTCGAGCCCTACATCATCTTGGCCGAATGCCGAGCCGATACGAGAGTCGATTTCCAAATCATTGTTGGGGGCGCCAAGGTCGGCACCGTTGCCATTCGCGTCGAGATCGATCGTTTGTCCCAAGACATTGGCGGTTGTGTCGCCGGCCCCACCATTGCGAGAGTCCAGAATCGACCCTGAACCTCCCACGGTTCGCAGTGAAACGTCCGCCTTGGAATGCACTGTATCGACGTGCAGGTGGCTGATTAGCTCGCTGATGTATATGCCGCCATTGACTGCCGCATTGTTGTCAAAGGCATTGAGAACACCAGGCGCTACATCGTGATTTCGGTCGACGTTGATCTCCAAATAGTCGTTCAGCAGTCCGATACCGCCGACGTCAGGAGTGGCATCCTCCGGCGTTGCGACCCCGGACGTCATGGTAATGTTCACGCCGGTAACGTCGATGGATGGATTCCCGTCGGCATCGAGAATTTTACGACCGGATACGAGCGTGACGTTACCTCCGGTCGAATGGATATGACCGACTTGGAGATCGCCGTTGAGTTCAATGACGTTGATATCTCCGTTCGTGGTCAAGAAAATCTGTTCGATACCGTCTTCGGAGCTACCGCCATCCCAGTCGATGTCCGCATCGAATACAAAATTGACCACGCGATCTGGAGTGTCCGGGTTGACTGCCCAGGGAGGGTTTCCATCAGCCCGTTCTGTGGTAGCGTAGATTCTTGGTTCACCGAAGGGTGGGGTGGTCGAGAGGTGACCAATTTCAAGATCGTCCCCAGCGCGAACTTCGTCGATGACGTAGGTTGAGTCTATTTCTGTAGTGATCGTGCCAAATGCTTTGATGATGGCCAACAATCCAGGATCGGGGGCGTCAGGTCGGAAGTGCGTTAGATAGACACCACTTTGAGCATCCCCAAGTGTTCCACTCATCGTTCCACCTCCGGCGCTATCGATATTGTCGTTGCTTGGTGGATTGAACAAATTGACAACGATGTCGGCAATCGAACCTGCGTCGTCGCCGCGTTTGCTGTCGTTGACCACCACGTCGATATCGTCGCCAGCGCGAAGTACATCGACCGGTATGGTGAACGCACCGAGTTCGCTGGTTCGTCGGTTGGCGGTCAGATCAAGAACGATATCGCCTGTCGCAATCACCGAGACCTCGATGTCGTTGTACGTCCCGAGTGGTGATTTGTTTTCGTAGCGAATCAGTTCGACCCAGAGTGCGTTGCGAGAAGGAGTCTGTGCACCGATGGAACCACCGTTGGCGTTGAGTTCCAGCTCGTTGGTACGGATAACTTCGACATCGCCATCGGTATCGGTCAGGATGTTACCTCGCACGTTGTTGATCAACGTGTGGCCAATCGGATTCTCGATGCGACCATCGATAATAATATTGGAACTTGAGACCGCGTTGTTGAGGTTCTGGATTTCGACTTGGGTTTCAGGAAAGGTATGTTCGAGGTCAAACTCGAACGTATTGCCGACTGCGTTTGCGTCCAGGGCCGAATCGGGATCTGTCCAGCCAGGAATCGAATCGACTCGCACGTCGATCACGGTTCCGCCGTCCACCACGTCGATTAAATTGGTTCGGAGCAATCGATTCGAATGATTGGTGATATGGACATAGTCCCACGTGTGTTGTAACTCAAATTTGCCTTGGTTGCCCCAGATGGCCCCTTCGGGCGCGTCGGACACTTCATTCGCAAAGAACACAACGGACGCCGGCGAATTGTTCTCGATATCTCCGACAACGATCTCGTCGCCTGGATCCAGGGTTTGTCCAAGCACATACGGATTTCCAAATTGGTCGGTAACCGTGACATTGGTCAATTGAACAATCGCACCATTCGCATCGACCTCGAGTTCCGGATTTGGCTCTCCAAGTAAGACGACGAGACTCTCCCAGAAAATCTCGCGACGAGCGTTCTTGGTTTCGCTATTGTCGCTGTCTCCACCATCGAATACAGCACCGTCGCGAGGTGACTCTGCCTGCGACACGACTGAGTCTTGTTGAGCAGTCACGACCAGCGACGCAGTTCGCAATAAGGAACCAAAGATACCTTCAACTTTGGCACGTGTATCGAGCAAAGTTTTCGAGAAAGAATCAGTGTCGCCACCCAAAGCATCGAGATCGGAATCCGAAACGGCGGTCAAATTCACATTCAAGTATTTGGAGTCAATCGCAATCGACTGATTTCCAATAAGTTCAGAACCGTTCAAGATCAATACTTCATTTTGCGAAGTGATTCGGGCATCTTCTGCGTTGGCGTCGCAGTCCGCTCCCGCCGCCGTCACATCGGTTTCAGCATGTGCACGTACGGTCAAATCGTCAACCATGGCCGCGATGGTGATGACATTACCCTGCAAGTCGGCACTCCCGCGAATTTCAGTGCGAGTCAATGCTTTGTTCTCATTCCCATCACCCACAATCGCGTCCGCAAAGGATTCTCCGTCAGCGCCGAGTCCGCCTGTATCGGTCTCGGCGTCTGCAAGTACGTTGCCCGACGTGTGCGCATCGACAACCAGTGCATTGCCTGCAGTTAAATCACCATTCACCAAGTTCTGCGTTTGGTATTCGAGAAATGCGTCCGCAGTTGCGGTTGCCACACCAATAAAGCCTCCATTACCCGTCGTCGCATCCGAATTGACGACCGAATTGCCGCTCGACCGAATCGTCAAATTATTGTTGGCCGTCAATACGGCATTCGTCCCAACGTCGATTGTGCTATAGTGTTTTGCGCTAGCCGTGGTGTCGGCCTCACCGACTGAAACAAACCCGCCTCCTTGTCCATCGGAAACGGCTTTCACAGAGATATAGGAATCGGTTCGGACATCGATGTTGTTGGCAAAGAGTTGTGCTTGGGAGGCGATGGAAAGGTTGGTACTGACAGTCATGCTGGAGGTCGCAGACGCTTCCGAAACATCGACAAATCCACCACCAACACCCGTCGTACTGGCCGTCGCTTGCCGGTCACCAGAAGGGGCTCCCGCTACAGCCGACGCGCCTCCGATGCCGCTGAATTTTCCGTCTGTGTTGGTACTGTTTAAATCGAGAACGAGCAAATGGCTGACCCCAGTAGAGGATCCACCTGCGGAGGTTAGATTGACCCCTTCGACTTGGAAAACATGCTCTCCGCCGGATCGGCCAGTGTCATTGAAGAAGACATAGTTTCCGATTCCATCTTTGAGTCGAAACGAGGTCCCCGTGCGATCTGAAACGAAATAAACGTTCCCTTCGACTAACCCGTTGAGACTTTCATGTGCGACGCGACGCAAGGAGTGCAAAGAAATGCGGCCGTTGTCGGATACTTTGTCCGGGAATAGATCCAGTTCATCGCCGTTGTTTGCATCTAACGCCGATGCGGCCAATTGGATTCGGTCTCCATCGAGAACAATGACCCAGATGTGTTGGCCATCTACCAAGCCTGGGCCCGCGATGTTGAGTCCAACAGCAGCCCCGGCACCCGGCCCAGGGCTGACATGATAGACCAACTCTTGTCCATCGGACCATCCATGATTCTCAAGGTAAATTTCGTTATTGTCGATACTATCGAAACCGTCACCATCGATTTCTGCGTCGACGAAGGCACTCGTGAAGAATTCTGGTGACCTGGCTCGATAAGTTACCGGGTCGCCGTTTTCAAACGTATTGGCTGAATCGATCAGACCACCAGTAAGATCGGTCGTGATGTCGGCACCCGCAGGAACATTGACGGTTCCATCGATATCGAGTGGATCCTGAAGTTTGATTGCAGCGTCATTTACAACAGAAACACGATATTGCTTGCCGGTCTCTAATCCTCCAACTGGAGCGAGATTGTTGTCGAAATACCAAACAAGGTCATTGTCACGAAGATTGTGGCGAGTTGGTGAGAACACATTCGTTTCCGGATCGAGAAATCCGAATCGAATCTCATCCGTGTTCAAGTCGATTTGCGAACTGGTGAACGATTCTCCGATATGGATCGAATTTGGATCGGTGCGCTTGATGACGCTATACGATCGATCGACTTCCAGTCCTCCAACTCCTGTCTGGGAAGTAATCACGGCTCCATCCTGCAACTGAGGCGGCAAATCGAATTGGATAAAGTTCGTGTTGCCAGGAACATGGTCGCCGGGCGAGGGTTCACTGCCATCGACCGATGTGAACGTACCGTCAGAGATTGGGGCAGGCTCAGCCCCGTGTTGTGCCAGAATGGTTAACGTGCCTCCAGCCGTTACATTATCGACGTCGCCCACATGCAGTTGCACGGTCGAACGATCATCTTCAGGTTCAGGAGTATCATCTCCCGGTCGAAGAACATGCGCCGTCGACGTAAAATCACTGACACGTACTAGGCCACCGCTGGCACCCTTGGCCTTGGCGTCCGCATCTGAGTTTTGAACAGCTTCGACGGTAATGTCTCCGCCCACACGAATCGTTGAAGATCCTCCACCAAAGGTTAACGCCAGTTCGGGTAGAGCTGTAGAATTGGCACTTCCATTGGAGACTTTCACGGTAGCGCCGCCAATGCTGGTCAATGTGCTATCCGCTGTCGTGTAGGCCTTGGAAAAGACCTGCAGCGAATTGGCACCGATGGCTCCCCCGTCCGCCACGTTGCCCAAGAACTCGGTGTTTGTACGTCCTTTGGCTTGTGAGTTTGCCGTCCCGTTATCGACGCTTACAATCAACGATCCACCCAAACTGTTGAGGCTCGCCAAGGACGTGTTGCTCGACAAACTCGACACGATCACATTTCCATCGGGGGCGATAAGATTCGCACTGCTCCCGACGATTGTATTTACCTGCGCATTGGCGACTGCGTCGACGTTGGAATGTGATACAGCAACGACGCCAGCAAAATTAACGTTGGAGGCCGATGCACGTGCACCGTCGGTAGCCGAAAATCCACTTAATCCATGATTTTGTTGTGCCAGTAATTCCACTTTGCGCGCCACGCCATGGCTTGCAAGATCCGCGTTGGAACCAACCGCGATGTCAACACTGGGAGAAAAGCTTGCTTTGGCGATTGCCTTTGCCACTCCGACAAGTCCGCCCACCGAGGCGCTGGAGGCTTGCGCACGAGAATCGCCAATGAATGTTGCGCCGATGTGAACATCTCCCAAATCACTGCTAACATCAGCCCACGCACCCACATCGGCCCGAGCTGCTGATTGTTGTGTGGAGAAGGCGTTCGAGAAGCTTGCCGCAGCGATCAATGACAATCCTGTGAAGTTCGGCTCGGACTTGATGCGCGAGTCCATCGTCGCGTCGGCTTGAATACCTCCAATCCCGGAGGCTGTGATGACGGTACGATTACCCGAGCTGCCGGGATCTCCATTGGCTGGACCGAGCCGTACAAAACTGGAGCCCGTGTCTTTCGCTTCGGCGGTTATTACGCCTGCACCGAGTCCTACTCCAAACCCAACGCTGTTGATATCTGCGTTAGCTACGTGCGTTGCGGTCGCATCGATATCGATCGAAAGCACATCGACAGTGCTCCCGTTGCCGATCCAAGCTCCCGTGTCCCCATCGAGCGTTGTGCGGGCTGTCATGAAAGACAACGAAACGGCGCCAGCCAAACTGACACTACTGATCGTCGGTGTCGCGAGCGGAGTATTGTTGGCATGCATATTGAGAGCGCCCGACAGAGTAATCGTGGCGTCGTCTCCAATATAGGACTCGGTGTCTTGACCGTTGGTCGCTTCGGTGGTTCCTTCTTGAGCATCAACAAATCCGCTGATTCCCACAAATCTCGCGTCTGCTTTGGCAGTTGTATTGGACGTGGCCTGAAGTGTTAATGTGCCCGCATCGACGGTAGCGTTGTTGCCGACATAGGCCCTCGATACCGAATTCGGTCCGATGGTCGCAAACGTTTGGTACTTAGAAATCGAAAAAATGGATCCGCCCGCAACGCCTAACGATGCGGCGTCCGCCATGGGCGTCGATGGAGTTGCATCCGCAATGAACGTCGCGCTTCCCGAACCGAGATCCAGCATCCCGTGATGTCCCAAGAATGCCTCGGTCTTGCGCTCGGCCCGTGCATCCGCAATCATATCGGTAACCGCCCCAAGTCCAATAGCACCCGCAAACGTCTCGGCTCGGGCTCTCGCAGTGTCTTCGACTGCATCTGCGGTAACCGTCGCAGCGAATACATCGGTGTAGGGTCCGATATAGGCACGTGTCGCGCCGGCCAACGTCGCGGTTGGGTGATTGGAATTGATGGCGATCAACGCCACCGCTCCACCGTCCGCTACTGCTTTCGCCTCGGATTTCGATGTCGCATCGAGATCGAGCACACCCCGCGCCCCGGCAATGGTCAAAATATCCACCGATCCAAGATCCGTTAAGCCGGAGTCATGCTCTTTCCCGACGAATGCCTCCACGTTGCTGGTAACCATGGCTTGGGCTTCGACGATATTCACTGCCCCGATCCCGCCTACGGCAATGGCCAACGTATGCGCTTCCGCATAGACGTCTCCGTCGGCGTCCAGTTCAAGTTTATTAACGCGGACCGCGGTGCCGCCTCCAGCATAAGATCGCGTTGTTCCACCCGCATTTGCAGTCGGTTTCATCACGTTGACGCCGGCCCCTATCGCCAGCGATCCGCCGAATGTATTTGCGAAGGCATCAATGTCTGACGCTGATTCGACTCTGAGATCTCCTGCCAGTTGAATGCGAGCCCCGGGCGCGCCGCCAGCGACCCGTCCTGTTGCGGCTCCAATGAATGCTTCGACGGTACCATCGGTGGTTGCATCCGCGTCGATAATGGCACCTGCGGCCAATCCAGCGAACTTGACGACTGTGCTCTGGGCTGTCGCTTTTTGAATGATGCGATTGGTCGAAAGGGAACCCGCCTGAATGGTCAAGCTGCTTGCATCCAAATCGACTCCATCGCGGACATAGGAACGGGCTTTGCCCGAAACGGTAGCGATCGGGTGCATTACGCCAAAGGCCACGACTCCTGAGAAACCACCGCTGTCCGCATCAGCGGTCGCTTGCATTTCCGTTTCCGTAACGACACTGACTGTGCCGCCGCCAACGTGGATGTCGGTCGTTACGTTCGAAGCGTTAATTCCCGCATTGGCTCCGATAAATGACTCGACCACCGCTGAGGTTGTTGCAATGGACTTAAAGACACCCAGATCGAGCAGGCCACCGAAACCGATTCCCAATGCATGAGCCTGGGCATGCAAGATCGGAGCAGATGCTTTGACCATGAGTCCGCCCGCGTCGATGTCAACACCCTCACCGACGTATGCACGTACCTTGCCATCGATTGTGGCCGTTGGAAACAAAGCAGAGACGCTAGCGGCACCAGCACCGAAGGAAAAAATCGTCGGCGTCGCGGTCATCTTGGCTGCCGCGTTGACGTTCACTTGACCACCTCCGACACCGACGATCGACAAATCCGAGCTAGGGGTTGTACCCGAAGCGGATCCGATATGCGCATCAACGGTCCCTGTAATGAATGCTTCGGCCTCTGCTCCGGTCACCGCACCAGTCAATCCGATTTGTACTGAGATGGTGGTCGCGTTGGCCGTGTAGTCGCCGTCGGCTCGCACGTCCGCGCCTGTGGCGGAGATGTCAACACCTTGGCCTATCGACGCACGTGTCGTACCGTTGACGTCGGCATGCGGGCGCATGATCCCTACGGTAACGGTGAGGGCCGCGCTAGCACCGTCCGCTTCCGAGGTCGCGTCCATGTCCGACGCAGCGTCGATGTCCAGTACCGTGCTGATACTGATGTTTGCGTTCGGATCCCCACCCGGTGCCAAACCCGCAGGTGCACCTACGAACGCTTCGACCGAACCAGTGATCGAAGCCGGAGCTGTGATGACTGCTCCACCTGCCAAGCCGAGTCCCAGAACAAGCGATTCGGCGATGGCTTCGTATTTTACGGTATCAACACCCGCTTCACCCGCTCGGACCACCAATGAGTTGGCATCCAAATCCACACCGTCGCGCACATACGCTCGCGTCTTGCCAGTGATCTTGGATTCAGGCGTTAGGAATGCAAGAGCCAAACCGGCAGAGGCGCTTCCGCTGTCTGCAATTGCATGGGCTCGCATGGACGAGTCAGCTTGAACGGTCACCTGTCCTGCACCCACGTCTATGTCGGCTTTAGAAGTACTTGCGCCGGACGCAAACTGCGCGCCGATAAAGGCTTCGACCTCGCCCGAAACGGTTGTTTTCGACTGCAAAACGTTGGCACCACCTATCGCACTGATTCCGATGGCAAAAGCCGTGGCATCCGCGTTCATCGTCGGTGCATTGGCCGTGATCGTTAAGCTCACAGCTGTTAACTGTGTCCCTTCACCTACATAAGCACGCACTTTGCCTCCTGCCGTTGCTTCAGGAAGCATGATCGCGACATTAATCGCTGCAAGTCCGCCGCCTTTGGAATCCGCATCGACGACTTGATGCGACAGCGCGTCGACAAGTACGGTGCCATCTGCAGCCGGATTGGCACCGGGCAGCACGATATTCACTGTCGTGGTCGGATTGGCGCTAGGAGTCGAACCTGCCCGAGTTCCGATGAACGCTTCGGTGTTGCTGTCAATCAATCCTGTCGCCTTCGCACCTTGGCCAGAAATAGCTCCCGCGCCGACCGCAATCGTTAGCACATCTGCCGTTTCATCGGCATCGGCAAGAACGTCCAATTCACCCGCATTGAGAGTCACCCCTTCACCGATATAGGCAATCGTCGAACCGGTGATGTTGGCTTCACCAAGGAATCCGCTGATCACAATACCTGGTCCTAGTGCACCACCCTCCGCATCAACCAAGGCATCTGAATTGGAAGTTGCCTTCACCTGCACCTCCGCACTGACCGCTCCGATGATTGCGGGCGCTCCTGGGACCGAGCCAGCCCGAGTCCCCATGTATGCTTCCGTGGCTCTGCTCACCGTCGACAATCCAGACGATGCTGCGGCTGCCACGCCGACAATCCCAACACCTATGCTGACCGTGTCCGCGTCGGCCAAACTGATCGAATTCGCAAGAACATTGAATGTCCTGGAATTCGTAGTTGTGTTACCGCTGACCCAAGACCGTGTCGCGCCGCCGATCTCAGCCGTTGGTCGTGCGACAGCCAATGCAGCCAATCCAAATCCGCCAGCGAAACCGTTCGCATCCGCATCGGCGTAAAGATCCGACGTTGCCTGAACGGCTAAGACCCCTGCGGCTGCATTGACGTTCAAGGTGGACGCATTCGCAAAGGCTTCGACATCGCTATTGATTTCGGTAAGAGCGACTGCACCGCTGATCGCGGCTCCAACTCCAAAAGACGCACCAGCTGCGAGGGCGTTCGCAATGACGTGTTGATTCGCATCTGCACGCACGGTGAGATCGCCTGTGACTGCGGTCACGGTGCTTGCTTCGATCGAGGCCCGAACGGTATCGTCGACTGTGCTGGTACTGCCCGAGATCCCAAGTGCCGCTCCGGAAGCAGCAATTGAAAATGACGCCCCCAGCACACTTGAACCGATCGATGCAATGTCGATCGCATTGACGCTCACGCCATCGGGGGCTGATAAAGTTTCTCGTCCGAGTACGACGCTTCCGTCGCGAATATAGGCCTCGATTGTGCTGGTCGTGTTGTTTTCAGCGAATGCTCCCGACGCCGCGACTTCAAACCCGAACGGAGCAAAACTAACGCTCAACGTAGCAGCCGTTGAAGTCACCGTAATCGTAGACGTCGTCTTGGCCAGGACCGCCACATTCTCGGTGGTCGACTCGACATTGGAACTTTCAATGCCCGACCGAACGGTGTTACCTATCTCGTTCGTAGAACCAGCCACTGTCAGGTTGAGGCCAAGACTGACAAAGGCTGCATCGGCGCTCACGCTTCCAGCGATAGCATCCGAATGAATCGTTGTATTGTCGAGGGCCGTGATCGTGATCGCATCCGCCGCTGTGAGACCTTGTCCCTGGGCGGTTTCGCTGTTTCGAACGAATGCCTCGATCGTATTGTGGACTGAATTGAGGGCGGTTGCACCAACGACTTCTGCGGTGATCGAGGCTGCGCCGCCCGTGCCCGCAATGCCTATTCCAAAGGCAGACACATTGATGTTGGAAATCGAAGTCGCATCCACTGTGACGGAGCCTGTGGTCGACTGGACTCGCGAGTTTTCGATGAGCGCACGCGTGGTCGACGTCATGTCGTTGGTCGCCAAATTGATTGCGGCGCTAACACCGACAGCAAGGAATCCACCTCCGATACTGATGCTGGCCGTTGCGGTATCGGCTAGAATGAGCGATGCATCGTCGGCGTCCACCAACACATCCAGTTGAGCTTGGACATGCTCACCTGCCAAGTCGCCACTGTTGCGGACAACCGCCTCCGTAGTTCCGCCAATCGTATTGAGCGTGACGGCACCGATCACGCCGGCAAGAATGCTAATCCCACCCACCGACGCCGAAAACGAGAAGGCAACTGCAAGGGCGTCGATATCCACGTTCGAATCCGCGAGCACATGGATCGCATTGGAGGTCGATTGAACGGACGAGTCATCGATCAGCGCTCGGGTCGTGTTGGCAATATCATTGGTAGCAAGTGAAGCCGTTAGACTCACGTTGCCAGATACAGCTCCTGCGCTGAACTGTATACTCGTCGTTCCCGTATCGGCCGTAATCAACGCATCATCGGTAGCATGCACCAAGATCAAGCCTGGAGCCTGGACCTGCGCTAAAGGCCCATCGCCACTATTCCGAATGACCGCTTCGGTGGTGTTCTGGACGGTATTGAGCGTGGCGGCACCCACCGCCCCCCCTGCAACGGCCACGAGCCCAACCGCAACATTCAATTGCAAGGCAAATGCAAACGCATCGATATCCGTGTTGGAGTCGGCCAGAACGCTGATGGTGCTCGTTGTCGAATGGACCGGGGATTCATCAATGATCGCACGCGTTTCGTTTCCAATGTCGTTGGTCGAAAGCGAGACCGCAAAATTCAATGAGCCACTGATCCCAAAGCTGCCGCTGACCGCCACCGAGGCCGCGTTCGTGGTGGCGGTGACCGTCGAATCGTCCGTGGCCTGGACAAGGATGCTATTCGTGGCAGTGAAAGTCTCGGCAAGTTCGTCACCGCTGCCCCGGATCTCGGCAATGGTCGTGTTGGTAATTGTATTGAGAGTCACCGCACCTACGACGGCGACGTTGAGGGCTAATAATCCGCCAGCGCTAGCTGACAACGATGTCCCAACAGCGTCGGCGTCAATGTCCGCATCGGACGATGCGGTGACTTGTATGTTGCCGCTGGTCGATACGTTTGAATCGTCGATCAATGCGGTCGTTTCATTCGAAATCTGATTCTCCGCCACCGAGCCTCCGATCGAGACATTGACCGTCAACGTTCCCGCCGACACACCGATTGATGCGCCAGAAACGTCAACCATAATCGAGGAATGGTCCACCGCGTTGACCGTGACGCCACCAACGTTCGTGACGGTACTTCCTTGAATCTTTGCTTCGATTTTACTGTTGATGTGGTTCAAACCACCGGCTCCTGCGGCGCTAAAACCGACTCCGATCAAACCACCAGCTGACAGGACTCCCGCAATGCCAAAGGCATTCGCCTCCACGTTGGGTGTGGAGTTGGCCAAAACGGAAAGTGCCGTGGCATCGTCAATGGTCGAGTTGTTGACGGCTGCTCGCGTGGTATTGGCGACATCGTTCACCGCAGCAGCAGCGGCCAGTCCGACACCGGCACTGATGGCTGCACTTGCTCCCACAGTCAACACGCCTGAGCCTGCGTCCGCTTCGATCGTTGCATCATCCAGCGCCTGGACTGTGACTGCGCCTACCGTCCCGGTGACGGAACTCGAATCGAGAATCAATGCTTCGATGGTATTAGTAACCATATTGCCTGATCCGGAAGCAGCGCCACCGAAGGCAACGCTCACAAGTCCGCCGGCCGAGACGGCTGCGACACCTGCACCCGTGATCGCGTAGATGTTAGCCATGGACTTGGAGTCCACAAGAACTGAGTCCGCACCCTCGACCGTGGAGCTGTCGATGGCAGATCGAACGGTGTTGTCCACCAAATTGCCTGCAACGGAAATACCGACTCCGATTCCTACGCTTGCGATTCCGCCGCCACCAATCGCCAAAGCGCCTGCACCGGCATCCGACTTGATGACGAGTGAATCGAGCGCCACGACCTCGAGGGCTCCGTTGGGTGCAAGCGTGCTCGTCTCAACCATCGACTCAACGGTATTCGCAACGCGATTCCCAGCGCCCGAACCAGCACCCGCAAAAGTAACTGCCACGATCTGGCTCGCGCTCATGGCCCCCGCCAACCCTAATGAGAATGCGGTCACGCTGCCAGTCGTTTCGGAATCTACGGTCACGGCTCCCGTTGAGGGCAGGCTAGATCCGCGAATGGCCGCTCGCGTCGTATTGCCAACATCGTTGAGAGCAATGGCTGCTGCGATGCTAATTCCAGCCGCAGCCACAGGGCCTGAGCCAAGGCTCAAGGCAAACGAACCTGCATCGGCTGCGATATCGTTATCGTCCAACGCCTCAACGTTGACGACTCCCACCATAGAATCGACCATGGTACTATCGACGATCAAAGCCTCCGTCGTATTGTGAACGCTATTGATTGCCCCCGAGCCAGCTCCCGCAAACGCGATACCAACGATCAATCCCGGTGCAAGACTACCGGCACCCACGCGAGTGACCGCATCGATGTTAAGTTGCGATGTTGCGACGATCTCAACTGCGGCGGCATCCGAAACGGTGGTATCCTCGAGCTTGGCCCGCACGGTATTGGTGATGACGTTGCCAGCGACCGAGAGTCCCAGACCTGCGCCGACGCCGACAATGCCCAGCGTGACTGCCAATGCGGCGCTATCCGCATTCACCGACGAGTGCTCGGTGGCTTTAACAAGTAGATTCCCCTGGGAGTCGATCGACGAGCCACCGCTTATGACCGCTTGCGTCGAATTGGTTAAAACGTTGACCGAGAGCGAACCGCCCAACCCAGCCAAGCCGCTAGCGGTTAGTCCAAGTCCAAACGAGTCGATTTCAGAGAATGTATCGGCCAACACCGTGACCATACCGGCCGTTGCATGTAAATCCGCGTCGATCACCAGGGCTCGAACTTCGCTGTTGGTCATCGTGAACGCAGCTCCGATCGCAGCGCTTGCCAGCGTGCTAACCGAACCACCGACGCCACGGTTGTCAAATATTTGATGTCCCTGA